>JAUNGW010000050.1 GCA_030524245.1 Eubacteriales bacterium | reverse complement strand
ATAGAAAAATTCCGGTTTAATTACCCACCGATAATCGAAAATATCATTCCTAAAATTGCAAGCCCCTCACACACCGCAACGATCTTAAAATTTCTTGAGCTCATTTTCCCATTTTTATACTCATCATAGCACAAATAAATTGTAATTGCTGCAAATATAATCGTTATTATCCCAATAGTTGGCATCATTTTGTCACCTCGATAACTTCTGATTTCTCGTTCTGTTTAACGCGCCATCAGCATAGCTCTGCGCCAAAAAGTTACATAATCTCCATTACCGCCAGAATGACTGCGCCGATGCAGGCCGCGCACTCCAGCGCCGCAACCCAGGTAAAGCTCGTCTTGCTTATGGAATTCTTCTTATATTCATCGTAAGAAAAAAATACTGCCAAAAGTGCGGCTATACCAACGCCGAGATATAAAAATGCCATATCATCTTCCCCTTTCTTTTTCCTTGCTTTCATTCACAGTAATCCTGCGCATGCGGCGAATCTTGTCCTTTTGCTGATTTTCTTAATGAGCAGCCAGCCGCCGGAACACCATGTCACGTATCCAGCTGACAGAAATACAGTCTGTTGGTATCGGTATCATACAATCCTAAGGTGAAATTAAAGGAACTTCTGTGCAGAATATCTGCTCCTGCCGCCTTATCCTTTTCGGCCTGCCGGTCAATCAGCAGGTAGTATCCGTTCTGAATTTCCGGCGCCAGCGGATCTCCGTTTTCATCGGTCAAAAACGGTCCTGCCTTGCGCGTTTCCGTCTCTGTGCCATATACCAGCGTCTTCACTGTTTCATCCAGGGGAAATGCCTTCCATTCTGCATGACTCTTGATTTCTTCCAGAACTCTGTCATCATGGAAGCTGAGGACAATGCAGGATGCGCCGTCTCCATTCCCGCTGTGCGTATCGTAATTTGACACCTCATCGCCGCCTGAAGCATCGATATCCAGCGCTTCTGAAACAAGCTTCTGCGCGCTCTCTGCGCCGCAGGCGGCCATGGAAATAACAGAAATCAATAAAATTAATATTATTGGGCAAAATTTTTTCATTATTATCCCCTTAACTTCTTATTACCTTTATTCTACCATATTTTCGCAGAAGTGTGGTAATATTTCTTCTGATGTGGAAAAAGACCCGGCGCCGATCAAAACGATCAGGCGCCAGGCCTCTCTGTAAATGTATTATGAATTCAGATATTTCTTAAGCGTTGCTCTCACAGCGCCGGTTCCGGCAATCTCCTCCAGGAACATGCCCTCGATCTTGTCGCCGATTCCAGCCTCATAAAGATCGATGCCGAAGATGTTCGCGTTGGAGAGAATTCCTTTTAGCTGCCCCTTGTAGGTCTCCGGCCTGCCAACCTCAATGCCTTCCAGCGCCTTGGTCAGCTCGGCAGCCATGGGATCCGGAGACAGCTCGAACTTCTCGCCGTCATCCTGAACTGCCAGCAGATACCGGCACCATCCGGCAATTGCCAGCGGAATCGCCGTCAGCTTCTTCGCATCGCCGTATTTTGCCACATAGGATTTGATGGTCTCGCCGTAGCGGATGCCCACCTTCTGAGAGGTATCCGTCGCGATACGCTGGGGTGTATCCGGCATAAACGGATTCGGAATACGCACGTTGATTACCTCGTCCACGAAGGACTCCGGAGACAGGATGCCAGGATTTGTAACCACCGGCATACCCTCCACCGGACCGATCTGATGCACCAGCTTGTTCAGCTCCGTATCCTTCATCTCATTTGCGATCAGGTCATAGCCGAGCACGCAGCCGTACACGGCCAGAGCCGTATGCAGCGGATTTAAGCAGGTGGTTACCTTCATGCGCTCCACCTTGTTCACGGTATCTCTGTCTGTCATGTAAACACCGGCCTTCTCCAGCGCCGGACGTCCGTTGGGGAACTTGTCCTCAATCACCAGATACTGCGGCCCCTCTGCATTTACGAAGGGTGCGATGTAGGTCTTTTTGGAGGTGATCACCGGATCCATATCCTCCACGCCGGCCTTCTTTAACTCCTCGCAGACAGACTCAGCCGGCCGCGGGGTGATTTTGTCGATCATGCTCCAGGGGAACGCGACCTGCTTCTCATCATGCAGATAAGCCACGAAATCAGCAGATACAAAGCCTTTCTTCTCCCACTCCTCAGCCATGGTCACGATGGAGGACTGCAGCTTCTCGCCATTGTGAGAGCAGTTATCCATGGAAACAACGGACAGCGGGTATTTTCCTGCCTTGAAACGCTCCCACAAAAGAGCGCATACAACCGCCATGGCGGAACCGGCCTTCTCCGGCCCGTTGTCAATGTCCGCCTGAATGAACGGGAAGAAATTGCCCTCCGCATTCTTCAAGGCATAGCCCTTCTCCGTGATGGTGAAGGAAATCATCTGCAGGCCCGGGTTTACGAAGATCTCCTTTAACCGGTTCCACTCCTCCGCCACACCGGACTGCGCCTTGATGGCCTCGGTCAGAGAGCCCAGAACCGCCTTGTCTGTGGAGCCGTCAGCCTTCAGGGTCACAGCCAGCACCAGATTGTCATAGGGGCGGTAAATCTTGTCAACCACATCAAAGTCAAAGGTTTCCACACAGGTAATGCCCTTTTTAAGGTCTCCCTGGGAAATCAGCCTGTCAGCCAGACCTCCGATAAAAATACGGAAAATATTGCCGGCGCCAAAGTGCACCCAAACCGGCGCCTTTCTTGTATCCTCAGCCACCTTTGCCACATCGTAGGACGGCAGCTTGATCCCGGCTGCCTCCCAGGCAGCGCTTTCCTTGATTCCCGATAATGTCAGTTTCATATTCTCACGCTTTCTTTAAAAAATACAATCCTCTGTTTCGCCGGCAGGTCTGCCGCCGGGTATTACTGAAAATACTGCGGATACTGCTCTCTCAAAGCAGCCTCATCCACCTTGTAGCGGTGCAGATGCTTTTCCATCAGCTGTCTGGCCTCCGTCTTGTCCCTGGCCGCCACAGCCTCGTATATCTTCCTGTGATCCCCCATCCAGAGCTGTTCCTTCACCGCCGTCACCGCCAGGCTCCTCACCCGGTCAAAATGGACGGTAAGGCCTCTCATCATCTCATAGGCCTGCATCCTCCCCGCAATCTGGAACAGCATCCTGTGAAACGCGTCATCCATCTCCAGAAGCCGGTCCGAGGTTCCGTGCCGGTAATAAAAATCCTGCAGGTCAATGTTTTCCTTCAGAAGGGCAAGCTGCGCCTCGTCCGCCCGTTCACAGGCAAGCTGCACCACCGCCTCCTCCAGCACGCTGCGCACAAACTGCGCCTCCTCCACCAGATTATAGTCGATGTATGCCACTACGCTGCCCCGCTGGGGATAAATCTCCACGATCTTCACCTTGGCCAGATCAAGCAAGGCCTCCCGCACCGGAGTGCGGGATAGATTCATCCAGGCAGCCAGCTCTCTGTCGCTGATGGAAGCGCCGGGTTCCAGATCCATATGGATAATATTCTCCCGGATCACCCGGCCGGCATAGTCTCTGCCGCTTTCATGGGGGTATCGTTCCAGCAAATGCATACTGTGCCCTCCTTCCCTGTGGATGGAAGCTTATTTGGACATCTTGTCAATCGCTTCCCAAAGACCGTTTAAGTAGCAGGCTCCGAGAGCGCGGTCGTAAAGGCCGTAGCCAGGACGTCCCACCTCGTCCCAGATCATTCTTCCGTGGTCCGGACGAACATATACGTCATGGGGGCAGGTATCATAAACAGCCTTCACAATGGCGAACATATCCAGGTCGCCGGCAGAGGAAAGATGAGCCGCCTCGCGGAACTTTCTGTAGCCTAAATACTTTACATTGCGGATATGCAGGCAGGCAATGCGGTTCTTCTCACCGAAATGACGGATAATGGCCGGAATGTCATTGTCCGGATTGGAGCCAAGGGATCCGGTGCACAGGCACAGGGCATTGGCCGGAGAATCGTGCAGGGCAACGATCTTGTCAAAATCCTCCTGGCTGTGAGAAATACGGGGCAGTCCGAAAATCGGCCATGCCGGATCGTCCGGATGAACCGCCATCTTCACGCCGACCTCCTCGCATACGGGAATTACCGCATCCAGGAAATACTTGTAGTTCTCCCGCAGCATATCCGGAGTAATATTCTCATAATGCTTCAGGGTTGTCTCCAGCTCTGCCAGACGGGCCGGCTCCCAGCCGGGAAGGGTAAATCCGTTGCAGTTGTCAATGGTGTTTTTCACCAGGTCGATGGGAGTCATATCTCCCAGCTCCTTCTCATCGAAGTACAGGCTGTTGGAGCCGTCCTCCGGAATCAGGCGGGCCAGATCCGTCCGCAGCCAGTCAAATACCGGCATGAAATTGTAAACGATCACCTTAACGCCGTACTTGGCCAGGTTGCGGATGGTTGTGATATAGTTCTCAATGTACTTGTCACGGGTGGGCAGTCCCATCTTAATATCCTCGTGCACATTAACGCTCTCGATCACCTCGCACTCAAGGCCTGCCGCGTGAACCTCGTCCACATACGCCTTGATCTCGTCCTCGTTCCAAACCTCTCCGGCCGCCTTATAGTCCAGAAGTCCCATAAGACCGGTCATCCCCGGAATCTGCTTGATCTGCTTCAGGGTGATGGAATCACTGTCAGATCCGTACCAGCGGAATGTCATCTTCATGCTGCTTGTCCTCCTTCATGAAATAAAATATGATATAGTTTTTGTAATTTCCGCCTGGACATACGCCAGACTTATCATGCTGAGTTCATTATAACACGCTCCTCACTATTGGTCAACTAATATATTAGTATTTTATCGGTAAAATTCATAATTTTTCCATTCATGCTTGCCGTTTTTTGTAATTTACGATATGATATTCCGTAATGGCTCAGCCATACAGGGATAAACCGGTGAAGCTTCCGCGTATATCCCACGCCAGACCAAGAAGGAGGATTCTCATGAAACCTGATACCATCGTCATTACATCCAAAGTGGATAAGTCGGTTTTTTACCGTTTTTCCTGGTTTGAAACCATGGTCCGTACAAAGCGCTACCGCTCCCCGGCCGTTTTCACCACAATTATGCTGATATTTTCCCTGATCTGCTTCAGCCAGGTGGGGCGCCGCGAGCAGGCAGGACTTTTAGGCGGCGTGCTCCTGGGCATCGGCATCCTGCTGCCGGCGATCTACTTTTTTAATTTCTTTCTTTCTGTACGGGAACAGGCAAAAAAAATGGGCCTCGAAAGGCCCAAACATGTATATACCGTATCCATGACCGACGCGCCGGACGGCATCGCCATCGTCACTCCCACCGGCAAAGGCGGCACCCTGCGGGTACGCTGGGATCAGATTCACGCCGTCTACCAGGCAAAGGACTGCATTTACTTTTATGTGTCCGACCGGCAGGCCTTCCTTCTTCCGAAGGGCCAGGCCAATGTCCCGGACGATAAGCTGATCCGTTTTCTTGTCAGCCAGCTGCCGGCAGAAAAGCTCCACGGTCTCTCTTAAAGAGAGAGACCGCCTCTCGCCCGCGCTCTTCTGTCGCGGATAGACTGGATCACCGGCACCAGGAAGATCGCCACCAGTCCTCCGGCAAAACCGTTGTTGTACAGGTTCATGCCGCCGTAGACGATTCCCACGTTAAGCGCCACCGATGAGTGCAGGAACCCTGCCAGCACACCGGCAAACACGCCGAATTCACCGGCGACAGGCGCCAGCGTTGTGGACAGGATCAGCGCCAGCACTGCCGACGGATCCGTAATCGACCATGTTTTGGCCACACTGGCCAGACAGACGCCCAGCATCACCGGCAGAATATTGCGCAGATGCTTTCCCGTGGCGGAAAATCCCACCACTGTAAAGATGCTTCCGATAGTCGGTCCGTTTAAATCTCCGCCCAGAAGCACCACGATCAGCATGACGGCGATTCCGTTGACTCCCATATTGACCAGGGTGGCTTCCCCGCCCTCAGATCTGTAATAATCCGTACCGCCAAGTCCGTAGCATCTCAGAATATTCCGGTATCCCCGCAGGGCCTCTCTGTCCCGTATCACTCCATAAAGAATCATTCCCCCGAAGAGAATGGACAGCATAATTACAAACAGGCGGTTGTTGCCCGAAGACCAGATCAGCCTGGATTCTATGGTAACTCCAAAAGACTTAAACAGGGATACGATCACCGTCGCGATGATTCCCCCGGCAAAGCCCACATTGTAAAGAGAATATCCCTTATGGGCGTAGTGCACATGGGTACTTAAGGGCGGCAGCACAAAGCCGATCACCATGCCGGTCAGAACAGAAAGAAGCAGCCGCACGGGAAGCGGCAGCTCCCACGTCAGCATCACCTGAGTGATAATCGGAGACAGGCTGGTTCCGTAATAGCCCACATAAATATACCTGGACACGGAGGTCTTATGGTATCTGGCATACAGAACCACACCCAGCAGAATCGCCCAGATATTCAAAAGGTTCTTTCCGAACAGTGAAAATCCGAACATCAGGCAGGCGGAGGTAATCGTATGTCCGTCAAAATCCATCCCCAGTCCATAAACAATCCCAATACTGATCAGCGTCAGTACTCCGGCATTGACAAACGCGGCGCCGATACCTCCCACAATAAAATAATCGGTGATCAGAAAATCCGGCTCACGGATAAGGGTGATGATTCCCTGAAGGATTTCGTCCGCCGGCTGCACAAAAAAGGCAGCTATGATAAAATAAATCGGAACCAGAGTCAGGAGCAGAAAATGTCTGTCTCTTGGCTGAAGTTTCTTTCCCCACATGGATTGCCGCACCCCTTCTCTATCCGATCAGCGCCTTTGCCGTGAAAAACGCCAGCACGATCACGCCCAGTACAATTCTGTAGTATCCAAATACCTTAAAGTCATTTCTCCGGATATAGCCCATCAAAAACTTAATGGAATACACCGATACCGCAAAAGCAATCACCATGCCGGCAAGCAGATAAAAGAGCTCCAGCCCCGAAAATGCGAAGCCGAATTTTACAAGCTTTAACAGACTGGCGCCAAACATAACCGGAATTCCCAAAAAGAAGGAAAATTCCGCCGCCGCTCCGCGGGCGCAGCCAAGAAGCATGGCGCCGAGAATCGTCGCGCCGGACCGGGAGGTTCCCGGAACCAGGGCAAGCACCTGAAAAAGGCCGATGTAAAGCGCCGTCTGATAGCTGATCTGTCCCGTTCTCTGAATCGGAAACTCCGTGTATTTGTTTCTGTTCTCCAGCATGATGAACAGGATGCCGTAAACCACCAGCATGGCCGCCACCACATAGGCGTTGTAAAGATGGACCTTCATCCAGTCGTCAAACAGCAGTCCGAATATGGCCGCCGGAAGACAGGCCACCGCAATCTTGATCCAGAGATGAATCGTGGCAAGCTTCTGTCCTCTGGTTTTTCCGGGGTCGAAGGGATTCAGCCTGCGGAAATACAAAACCACCACCGCCAGAATCGCTCCCAGCTGGATCACCACCCGGAACATCTCCATAAACTCTTCCGTTACGTTCAGATGGATGATTTCATCCACCAGAATGATATGTCCTGTGCTGCTGATGGGAAGCCACTCCGTAAAGCCCTCCACGATACCCAGCACAACTACCTTTAAAAATTCAATAAAATCCATAACCCGTCTGCGTCTCCTATATATTTTCTATCTGCCAGTCTATGGGTGCCAGGCCATGCTCCTCCAAAAACGCGTTCGTTCTGGAAAACGGCCTGCTTCCGAAAAATCCTCTGTATGCCGAAAGCGGGCTCGGGTGCGGAGCCTCCAGAATCAAGTGCTTTGGATTGTTCAGCATGGACTTTTTCAGCTGTGCCGGACGTCCCCAGAGAATAAACACCATGGGGCGGTCCTGCTCATTCAGAATACGGATCGCCGCATCCGTAAATTCCTCCCAGCCGATGCCCCGGTGAGAATTGGCCGCATGGGCACGCACCGTCAGAACTGTGTTCAGAAGCATCACGCCCTGCTTCGCCCACTTTACCAGATAGCCATTGTTTGGAATATAGCACCCAAGATCATCGTGAAGCTCCTGATAAATATTCACCAGCGACGGCGGAATCTCCGTCCCCGGCTTCACGGAAAAGCAGAGGCCGTGAGCCTGCCCCACATTGTGATAGGGATCCTGCCCCAGAATCACCACCTTCACCTGGGAAAGCGGCGTGAAATCAAAGGCATTGAAAATATCGTTCGGATCAGGAAATACCTGCCTTGTCCGGTACTCCTCCATCACCTTGTCATACAGCTTTTTGTAATACGGCTTTTTAAATTCCCCGCTTAAGGGGCCAAGCCAGTCGTTGGCGATTGCTCCCATCTTACACTCCTTTGTGATTCTCCTTTGTGCTGCCTGGCCGAAACTAAAGCCTGACCGGAATCCCCCTGCCCCGCAGGTACTGCTTTAAATCCCGGATCTCCAGCTCCTTATAGTGAAACAGCGATGCCGCCAGCGCCGCGTCTGCCTTCCCCTCTGTGAGGGCATCATAAAAATGCTCTTTTGTCCCTGCGCCGCCGGAGGCAATCACCGGGACGGAAACATGGTCCGCGATCAGAGCCGTCAGCTTGTTGTCATAGCCCGCCTTTGTCCCGTCGCAGTCCATACTGGTCAGAAGTATCTCTCCCGCTCCCAGCCGGTCCGCCTGCTGTGCCCACTCCAGCGCATCCAGCCCTGTATCAATCCGACCGCCGTTTTTATAAACATTCCAGCCGGAGCCGTCCGGCCGCCTCCTGGCGTCGATGGCCACCACCACGCACTGCCGTCCGAACCTGGCCGCCGCCTCCGAGATCAGCTCCGGCCGGTTGATGGCGGAGGAATTGATGGAGATCTTGTCTGCCCCTTCCCGGAGCAACCGGTAAAAATCGTCCACTGTCCGTATGCCGCCGCCTACCGTAAACGGAATAAACACTGTCTCCGCCACCCGGCGCACCATATCCGCCACCGTATCCCGGCCGTCCGAGGAGGCCGTAATATCAAGAAATACCAGTTCGTCTGCACCGGCCTCGTCATAAGCCCTGGCAATCTCCACCGGATCTCCTGCGTCCCGCAGGTTCACAAAATTCACGCCCTTTACCACGCGCCCGTTGTGGACGTCCAGACATGGAATAATCCTTTTCGTAAACATATGCCGCCTTCCGCCTCCCTATCCGTCACAGGCTGATAAAATTTTTAAGAATCTGAAGTCCCGTTCCGCTGCTTTTTTCCGGATGGAACTGGCAGGCAAACAGACTTCCCTGCTCCACAGCCGCATGTATCTCCACGCCGTACTCCGCAGAGGCTGCCACCACGGCCTCATCCTCTGCCTTCAGGTAATAGGAATGGACAAAATATACATAGGCGCCGTCCTCTATCCCGGCAAACAGCCGGCTCTCCGGCCTGATCCTCAGGGAATTCCAGCCCATGTGGGGAATCTTTCGTCCAGGACCGTCCGGAATCCGCCTGACAGAGCCCTTCAAAAGCCCCAGTCCCTTCTCTCCCGGACACTCCTCGCTCTCCTCAAACAGAAGCTGAAGTCCCAGGCAGATGCCAAGAAACGGCGTCCCCTTTTCCACAATCCGGCGGATCACATCCGTCAGGCCGTAGCGGCGAAGCTTCTCCATGGCGTCCCCAAAGGAACCCACACCCGGCAGAATCACCCGGTCCGCCTTCAAAAGCAGCTCCCGGTCTCTGGTAATCACCGGTTCCTCTCCCAAAGCCCTCAGCGCTTTCTCCACACTTTTTAAATTCCCCGCATCATAATCGATGATCGCTGTCATAGACACTCCTTCTGATTCGTTCATAGCGGCGATTCGCCCGCAGACGAATCATGTCCGTTTCACCAGTTTACCATAATCCGGCAAATTGCACAATGCCTGCTGCCAGAAAACATCAAACCAAAGCATCAAACAGAAACCGCCTTACAGCTGCGCCAGCTCCTGCACCCACCGGGGAGAAAATGCCTTCACTCCCTCAGCGCGGCCCTCCAGCTCCGCCGGCACCTGAAACAGTGCGCCGTGCACCCGCTTCAGTCTGGCCTTCCTGTTGAAATACACCAGCTTTTCAAAGGGCAGCCGGATCAGACCCGGATTGGAAAATCCGGCTCCAAGCTCCAGCACCTCGATCTCCCGGTTCATGGTTCCCGCCAGCCATCTGGTATACCGCTCCCACTGGGGCAGACAGCCCTCTTCAATATAGTGACGGGCCTTGATGGTATTGCCGGTCAGAGGCGCACCGCAGTGCGGGCAGATGTCATCCGGGATCTCCCCCGGCTCCCAGATATCCTTCGTGCAGCCTTCGGAGCACTGTCTCCAGGTTTCATTGCCGCAGGGGGCCACAATCCGCTCCCACCGGCTGTCCCTCCGCCTGTGCTCTGCCGACTTCGGCGGAAACAGCTTATCCATCAGCTCTATCATTTTTTCATCCGCCGCCGGGCAGGATATCTCCTCCGCCTGCTCCTCCTCGCAGGAAAGGACTGTCTCAGTCCTGCTTCCCAGCGCAGTCTCATAAATCAGAGCGTCCATAGCCATGGTGATAATAAAATAATCCCGGTCCCGGATCAGCTCGTAAAGACTGTCATAGGCCCTTAAAAGCTCTTCCCGGGTGCGCCCCGGCTGGTCATCCGCCAGCCGCCACTCCTCGCCAAGGCCGATCAGAACCTTTCCCGCAAGGCTTAATGCTTCTTTTCCTGTATTCGTCTGCTTCTCTGCGTCCATGCTCTCACCTGTCATATCTGCGCCGTGTAAAAAGTCCGGCAGACTCTCCTGTCACAGAAAGCCTGCTGGACTTTATCACTGCAGTTCTTTTTTCTATGCGGCGCCGGCAGCTTACCGCTTAATGTCGTAGTTCATATTCATCAGATTGCGGATAGCGTCCACATCATCGGTAATGTTGGCGTCGCCGTGGATGGTGTGCTTGATTGCGCTGCTTGCCACCGCAAAGTTGATCATATCCATGGCCTTGTAACCGTGAATCATGGCATAAATCAATCCGCTGGCAAAGGCGTCTCCGCCTCCTACACGATCCAGAATATTAAACGTAAACAGCTTGCTCTCAAAGGTATGCCCCTCATACCACATAAAGGCCTTCAGGCTGTTCTCGCTTCCGCTGTGGGCATAGCGCACATGGCGGGCAATACACTGCAGATTCGGATACCGCTCAATGAAATGATGGAAGATCTCGTCCTGCTGCTCATAGCTGGGCTGTAACGGCACGCCGTCCTTCCAGTCTCCCTGGCTGTGATCCTCCTCATCCTTCCACAGATGATACGGCTCAATGCCGAGAAGCACATCCACATAGGGCAGGCACATGGTACAGAAATCCCTTGCCTCCTCCCAGGACCACAGCGTGCTCCGGAAATTGCCGTCAAAGCTCACCGTCAGGCCCTTCTCCTTCGCCTTCTGGATCACTGCCAGCATCAGACGGCGGCAGTTCGGCGCCAAAGCCGGGGTAATGCCGCTTAAATGCAGCCAGTCAAAGCCATCCAGAAGCTCATCCAGATCCAGACCGCTGAAATCATACTCTGTAATGGCGCTGTGCTTCCGGTCATAAATTACCTTGCTGGGGCGGATCCCGTACCCAGTCTCCAGATAATAGGTTCCCAGCCGGTGAGTCGGAGTCTCCTCCGGCGTGGTCAGAATCATCGGCGTGCAGTGCACATCATTGGAACGAAGCCAGCGCACCGCGCTCTTTCCCAGGCTGTTGCCCGGAACCACGCTGAAAAAGGTACTGTCCACACCAAGATTGGCCAGGGCAAGCGCGATGTTCGCCTCGCTTCCGCCATAGCTGGCCTCAAAGTTGCTGGCCATACGGATCTTTTCATAGTTCGGCGGCGTCAGACGCAGCATAATCTCACCGATGGTAATAAACTTTTTCGTGCTGGTAATGTTTGTCCAGATTGGATTTTTATGTTCCATAAAAGTACCTCTTTCTTTCAGCCAGACCACTCCGGCTTCCTATAGTTGTGTAACAGATACTTCCATTTTATAACAACTTTTTCATTAATTCAATGGAGAATCACTATTTTTGTATGAAAGTCCTGTCAAGCAGCTGTGCAGACTGGATGCTTGCATTCAAGGATGCGCAGATATTTGACAGGCAAGCCGGAATGAGCAAGCAGGCCGATCAGGCCGGATTGCGAATGACGGCGGCGATTGCGTGAGTGCGGAGCACGGAGCAATCGACTTTCATACATAGTGGTAATTCACCAAAGGCGAATCATATCGTTTATTTTTATCCTTAAAAATCTGGCAAAGCAGACCAATAAGGGCTTGCGTCCTGCTGCCAGATATGCTATATTGAGAGTACAAAAGGGAAAGCCACAGAAGCGGCCTACCCCGAATAATTCACAGCATTACATCTTTATGATGTCAGCCGTCACTAGTCGCAATAGTGGCGGCTATTTTTTACCCTTAAAAATCTGGTAAAGCAGACCAATAAGAGCAACAACAAATGTACAAAATTGGAATAAGTCCGCATATGTAACCATTGTATCACCCTCCTTTCTTTCATTTGGAGGGCTTTGATACCCTCCGAAAAGAGGGATAAGCCGCCTTTGGCTCTGTGGTTTCCCATATCACTATTATAAAGCAGAATTGTTTTTTTGATAATCAACATTTCAATGGACCAACAGTAATCTTTATTTATATCACAGGACATATTTTCTTCTTGTGGCACAAAAAAACAGGCCCCCGGTTTCTCTCCTGGCAGCCTGTTCTCTCATCCATATTCTTATGCTTCGGGCTTCTCCACCTGCACAATCGCCTGCTTCTGCATGGGAATCCGGCAGTTTTTGTTGTTTCCGAACTCAACGATCACCGTATCCTCGGTCATGTCGATGACAACGCCGTAAAATCCGGCGGTGGTCAGGACGCTGTCGCCCACCGCTACACTTGCCAAAAGCTCCTGCTGTTTCTTCTTCTCCTTCTGCTGGGGGCGGATCGCCATAAAATACATCAGCGCACAGAAAAAGATAATGTAGCCGATCAAAAACATGGGGTTAAGACCTCCGGTTGCTGTAATCATAAAATTGTCCTCCTTGCGGCCGCTTACGCCTCGCTGCAGCCCGCCTCTTTATTATTTATTGTACTGCTTATCACACCTGTCGCAGGTTCCGGAAGCCGTCCGCTACTGGCCTCCCTCGGCCATGCCTGCCAGCTTCTTCGCTTTGTATTCCGCGTACCTGTGCTCGTCGATTGCGTCGCGAATCTCTTCCATCATTGTATTATAAAAGTACAGATTATGCAAGACGCATAATCTCATTCCAAGCATTTCTTTTGCCTTGAACAGATGCCGGATGTAGGCTCTGCTGTAGGAACGGCAGGCCGGACACTGGCATCCCTCCTCGATAGGACGCGGATCCAGCTCATATTTCTGATTCAAAAGATTCAGCTTGCCGTGATTTGTGTACACATGGCTGTGGCGTCCATTTCTTGACGGGTACACACAGTCAAAGAAGTCCACGCCCCGGTCCACCGCCTCCAGAATATTGGCCGGCGTTCCGACTCCCATCAGGTAGGTCGGCTTGTTCTGCGGCAGATGGGGAACCGTTACATCGAGAATGTGATACATCTCCTCATGGGTCTCTCCCACAGCCAGCCCTCCGATGGCATAACCGTCCAGATCAAGCTCCGCGATGGTTTTCGCGTGCTCCACCCGGATCTCGTCCACCACGCCGCCCTGATTGATTCCGAAGAGCAGCTGGTGGGGATTGATCGTATCCGGCAGGCTGTTCAGCCTTGCCATCTCCGCCTTGCAGCGCTTTAGCCATCTGGTGGTTCTGTCCACGGAATTCCTGATATAGGCATAATCTGCCCGGCTGGGCGGGCACTCGTCAAAGGCCATGGCGATGGTGGAGCCCAGATTGGACTGGATCTGCATGCTTTCCTCCGGCCCCATAAAGATTTTATGCCCGTCTATGTGGGACTGGAAATACACGCCCTCCTCCTTAATCCGCCGCAGGCCTGCCAGGGAAAACACCTGGAAACCGCCGGAATCCGTCAGAATCGGCCGATCCCAGTTCATAAACCTGTGAAGGCCGCCAAACTGGCGGATCAGCTTATCTCCGGTCCGCACGTGCAGATGGTAGGTGTTGGACAGCTCCACCTGCGTGCCGATCTGGCGCAGGTCATCGGTGGAAACCGCCCCCTTGATGGCGGCCACCGTCCCCACATTCATAAATACCGGAGTCTGTATCGTTCCATGGACTGTTTCAACCTGAGCTCGCTTGGCGCGGCCCTCCGTTGTAATCAGCTGATATTTCATAAATTACTTTTTCTCCCTCCTGGTTTTCCAGGTGGTCATCACATACCACAGTGCGCCGGTTACGCATACAGAGGAATAGGTTCCGCATACGATACCCACGATCAGAGGCAGCGCGAACTCCCGGATGGAAGAAACGCCCAGAAGGAACAGCACAAATACCATGATAAAGGTGGTCAGGGATGTGTTGATGCTTCTGGTTAAGGTCTGGGTAATGCTTGCGTTTACCACCTCAGTCAGATCCCGCTTGCCCAGGCCACCCGCCAGATTCTCGCGGATACGGTCAAAGATAACGATGGTGGCGTTGATGGAGTAACCAACAATCGTCAGCATGCAGGCGATAAAGGTAGAGCCCACGGACCATTTCGCTATGGCATAGAAGGTCAGCACAACCAGTACATCATGAACCAGAGCGAGTATCGCGCTGGCCGCAAACTTAATATCCTTAAACCGGAACCAGATGTAGAGAAGCATCAGCACCGTAGCGATGGCAACAGCCCACACCGCGTCCTTCTTCATCTCCGCGCTGACAGCGCCGGAAATGCTCTCCGCAGTGATCTTGTCCGCCTCCACGCCGAAGTTCTCAACCATGGCGTCCTCTAACTGCTGCCGCTGCTCTACGTTCAGGGTCTTTGTCTTAATGATAACCTCATTGGTGCCCGCCACCTTCTGGGTCTGCACGTCCGCGTCCCCGGTGATCTCAGATACCACCGGCACTACCTTTGTGGAAAGATCCTCCAGGCTCATGTCCTCGTTGAAGGTCACATTGGTGGAGGTACCGCCGGTAAAGTCCATGCCGTAGTTTAACAGATTGCCGGTCTGGCTCTTGTTGATGCCCATGCCGGCCCATCCGGCCACGATCACAACGATGGACAGGATAAAGCAGATGTTTTTCTTGCCCAGGAAATTGATCGTCCTGCCTTCCTTCTTCGTTCCGTAGAACTTCGCGCTGTCAAAGCCCAGATTGTAGAGAGCCGTCAAAGCGCCCCTTGTAACAAACAGCGCCGTGAACATGGACAGCACAATACCGAGAGCCAGAGTGGTCGCAAAGCCCTTAACCGTGCCTGAACCGCGGAAATAAAGCACAGCCGCCGCAATCAGCGTGGTCACGTTTCCGTCCACAATAGCTGACAGCGCCTTTGCAAAGCCTGTCTTGATGGCGGAGTGAACAGTCTTGCCGTGACCGATCTCCTCCTTGATACGGGTGAAAATGATAACATTGGCATCCACTGCCATACCTACGGACAGGATGATACCCGCAATGCCCGGAAGGGTCAGCGTCACCTCAAAAGCGGACAAAAGCAGAATAATCAGGCCCACATAGAGCGTCAGAGCAATGGCAGCCGCCACGCCGGGGATCAGATAAACAGCCATCATGAACACCGCCACAATGGCAAAGCCGATAGCGCCGGCCTTTAAGCTGGTGGAAATGGCCTCCTGGCCGAGCTTTGCGCCGACCACATTGGAACGCAGCTCCGTCAGCTCCAGAGACAGCGAACCGATACGGATCGTTGCCGCCAGATTCTCAGCCTCCTCGTAATCGGTCATACCGTCGATCTGGCACTGGCCGCCGGTGATCGCCTCCCGGACTACCGGGTTGGAGTAAACAGTTCCGTCATAGATGATTGCGATCCGCTTTCCCACGTTCGCCGTGGTGGCGTCGGCAAATGCCTTGGTGCCCTCCTCGGTAAAGGTTAAGCTTACCACATAGGACTTCATGCCGTTCTGGTCGATGACTCCTGCCTTGGCGGAGGCCACCTGGTCTCCGGTCAGGATCACCTGGCCGTTCTCATCGGTAAACATCAGGGAGCCGGGCTTTCCAAGCTCCTCCAGAATCGCGTTTGCATCGGACACGCCGGGAATATCAATGTTGATCCGGTTGCTGCCCTCCTGGTACACCTCAGCCTCCGTGCTGTAATTCTGCACTCTCTGCTGAAGCTTGTAAATGGTATCGGACATCTCCTCTGCCGTAGGATCCTCATCCACGGCCTGGTAGGTGATGCTGACGCCGCCTGCCAGATCCAGCCCCAGCTTGATATCATCCATGGTATCATAGCCGAAGTATCCGAACACTCCCACTGCAATCAGCAGGATCAGCAGGCCGATAAGACCTTTTCCTTTGCTGCTTTTCATAACTTTTTCTCCTTTTATTCGCCGGCAAGAGCCGCCTTAATCATAATTGCACACTCGATCCGCTTCTTCTGCATCTCGCATCCAATGTCATAGGCGTCCGTGATGCATCCGTGGAAGTTCTGGGAATTGGCCGCGCAGCCGCCGCTGCAGTAAAATCTTGCAAAGCAGCTCCTGCACTTTTCCTTGGCGTACACGTTGCAGAGCTTAAACTCATCCCGGATATCGGTCCTCGTCACTCCCTCGTCCACATTGCCCATCAGAAACTCCTCCTGCCCCACAAACTGATGACAGGGATACAGATCGCCCCAGGGCGTCACAGCCAGATACTCCGTGCCTGATCCGCAGCCGGACAGGCGCTTGGCCACGCAGGGCCCCTGGTTTAAGTCAATCATAAAGTGGAAGAAATTAAAGCCTCTCCCCTCTTTTTTCCTCTGGATATACTCAACCGCCAGCTTGTCGTACTCTTCCAGGATCTTCGGCAGATCCTCCTCGCGGATGGAGTAAGGCTCCTCCGGAGCGGCCACCACCGGCTCTATGGACATCTGGTCAAAGCCCAGGTCCGCAAAATGCTTCACATCCTCGGCAAAATCCAGGTTGTTCCTGGTAAAGGTTCCCCGCACGTAGTAATCCTTCTTTCCCGCGCGGCTGGCCGCGAACTTCTGGAACTTCGGAACAATGATATCGTAGCTGCTGCCGCGTCCGTTTCTCGTGGGGCGCATATGGTCGTTGACCTCCTTGCGCCCGTCCAGAGAAAGCACCACATTGCTCATCTCCCGGTTGCAGAACTCCATAATCTCGTCATTTAACAAAACGCCGTTTGTGGTCAGGGTAAAACGGAACCGCTTGTTATGAGGCTCCTCCTGGGAACGGCCGTAGGCCACAAGCTGCTTTACAACCTCCCAGTTCATCAGCGGCTCTCCGCCGAAGAAGTCCACCTCCAGATTCCGCCGGTTGCCGGAGTTTGCAATGAGGAAATCCAGAGCCTTTTTCCCCACCTCGAAGCTCATCAGCGCCCGCCGTCCATGATACTCGCCTTCCTCGGCGAAGCAGTATTTGCAGCCAAGGTTGCAGTCATGGGCGATGTGCAGGCACAGGGCCTTCACCACGGTCTCCCGCTTCTTGAAATCTGTCACGTAGGTCTGGTAGATGTCCGCGGTGTAAAGCTCCTCCGCGTCGATCAGCTCCTGAACCTCGTCCAGCGCCTCGTCCACATTCTCGCCAGGATAAGCCTTTCTCAGCATCTCCGCCGCCCGCGACCGCTCCTTCGACGGAATCGGCGCCGCCGTCCGCAGCTCTCCCATCACCGGCTCAAGCAGCGCCACAGCGTCGTAAACCACGTCGTCCACCACATGGACGGAGCCGCTGGCAATATCCATGACGATATTGTATCCGTTATTTTTATACTGATGAATCACCTGATATTCTCCTTATCTTCTTGCCTTTCCATATATGCACGGACAGGCAGACAGGAAAGACCCCTACAATCAGGGACCATAGGGATCTTTTCTGTCTGCCTTCACAAGGGCTCCGCAAAGGGGCGCCCGTTTCCATCCAACTGAAAACCCGCGAAAACTATCTGTTCGGGTTCTCGCAGCTCTGGTTTCCAACCGTGCAGGAAGTCTTGCATGCGGACTGGCAGGAGGTCTGGCACTCGCCGCAGCCGCCCTTCTTCATGGACTCCTTTAAGGTCTTGTTATTTAAAGTCTTTACGTGCTTCATATTTTCCGCCTCCTATGCTTAGCTTACAATTCGCAAAAATTATATCATAACTTCACAAAGTGCGCAAGTGCAACTTTCCTTCTCCGCCGCCGCCATTATAAGCCATTTATGATAATGTCTCAGTATACCACATATGAAAATGTCCCG
>JAUNGW010000216.1 GCA_030524245.1 Eubacteriales bacterium | reverse complement strand
CAATCTTGTTTGTTGATTTTCTGTCATTTACACCGACTCCTCGCTTTTTCCTGCCTTTATTATATTACCGATTGGCAGGAAAAGCAAGTCCGCTTACATTTTCCAGATCATACAAGGCCGGGTTCTTCGTGACGCTCCAGTCCCCGAACCGCTCCATCATCCGCTCAAACGCCCGCTCCGCCTGGTTTAGAATCTGCGTTTCATCCGCAAGCAGAAGCTTTCTGTTTTCCATGACGATGGTTCCGTCGATGATGGAGGTTTCCACATCCTGTCCCATGGCGTGATAGACCAGCCGTTCCACGGGCATTGCTCCAAAGGGAGCCAGGTGCGGCTGATGCACATTCACGACGATCACATCCGCCTTTTTCCCTTTTTCCAGGGAGCCCACCAGATGATCTATTCCCAGGGCCTTTGCCGGCTCAATGGTCACCAGCTCCAGGACTTTTCCGCAGGGCAGAACGCCTGTGTATGCCTCGTGGATTCTCTGTTCCAGCTGGACATTCTTCATGTCCCGCCAGATATCATAGCTTCTGTCCGGCGCGGTTCCGTCCGTGACCACCGCCAGATGGATTCCCCGTTTTAACATTTCATATGCAGGGCAGAACTTCCGTATCACGGAACGGGTGGTGGGGCCGTGGAACACATAGGCCTCGGACCCGGCCAGAATATTAAGCTCTTCCTCACTGTATCCTGTGCTGTGTACCAGGGACATTTTGTAATTCAGGATTTCCGGTGTTGTGTCATGCATAAACTGCACATCCCCGCCAAAGGCATGGGTATGAAGGGGCACATCATATTCTTTTGCAATTTCGTACATGGTCCGGTTGTGGCGGATGTTGGCTTCTGCAGGCTCCGACGGCCTCCATCCCATACTGTCCGGCGCCACAATGCAGGTGGCCAGCGGGTTCTTTCCGTTGAGCCTTTTTACGGCTTCCCTGGTGGTTTCATGGGCCAGATCCGGATGGACCTGATATTCCTCCACACTTCCGTCTTTATGGAAAACTCTTGCCTTCTTCGGCCAGGCTCCGCCTGCACAGCCGATTCCGCTCATCTGGCGGAGTCCCACAGAAACAGATGCCTCCAGGTTTGCCTCTAACGGTTCCAGAATATCCATTCTGGGATTGCTTCCCATAATGGAAACTCCCGTTGTGATGCCGAATTTCATGCGCTCCGCAGCCGCCAGCGCGCCTTCCGCATACCAGAAATCGGTATCTGTGTTCCGGTAATAAATCTCCTCTGCCATAGCTAACCAGTTCTGGTAGTGCTCCCCTAAGGTCTTGATCAGGCAATGGCCGCCGTGGCCATGTCCATCCACAAGCCCGGGCAGTACGGCGTTTCCGTTGACATCAATCACCCGCTTTGCCATAGGCAGCTCTTTCAGCTCTCTCATATCGCCGACTAAAGCAATCCGGTCGCCCTCAACAGCCACATATCCGTCCCGGTACAGGTGATGTTCCCTGTCAACGGTAATGACCGTTCCATGAATCAGCAGAATATCAAACATATGGATCCCTCCTCCTATGTCCTGGTAAGTCCCAGGGTCTTCGCCGTTTCCTCTTTGAATTCCAGCACCGCCTCTCTTAACTCCCGGATCCGCTCATCGCTCATGCGGCTCACCGGAGCGGAGATGCTGAGGGCATACACCGGCTCCTTATGGTAGTCCTTCAGACAAACGGCAATGCACCGCACGCCCTCCTCGTTCTCCTCGTTGTCAATGGCATATCCGTTTTTCCTCACTTCCTCCACCCTCTCCTTCAAGTCCTCAAAGGAGGTAATGGTGTAGGCAGTCAGCCGCTTAATTTCCGATGCGTCCCAGATAGCCCGCACTTCCTCGTCGTCCAGCTCCGCAAGCAGCGCTTTTCCCACGCCGGAGCAGTACAGCGGGACTCTGCTTCCCACTCTGGACACCATCCGGATGGAGCCGACCTTCGACTCCACTTTGTCAATGTAGACCGCCTCGGTCCCTTCCCGGCGCACCAGATGGACCGTCTCTCCGGTCTGCTCCGACAGCTTCCGCAGGGACGGATGAATCAGGGAGGCCACATTGGTCTGGTCCAGA
>JAUNGW010000215.1 GCA_030524245.1 Eubacteriales bacterium | reverse complement strand
ATTGATCAGCCGGATATAATCTGAGTAAACCATGTCGATGGACGACCTGGACAAATACAGCAGATAAAACAACACGCCCAAAACGGGCAGCCCCAGGTACAGATACTTACTCAGCCGTTTCATCGCATTCCTCCGCAAAATCACGTTTACGGCCAGTATACCAGATTCCGGCGGCTATTTCCAGCCTTTTATCCCAATCGCGGACACAAAGGGGACTTCCGGAACTATCTCCGAAAGCCCCTCCGCCTGTCTCATCTGCCCTCGTTTGCATCGCATCACGCCTGCCGCCTCATCCGCTCATACACGCTTTTTGCGCCGCACTCCGGCCCGGCAGCCTTCACGGCCTCATACATTGCCGCAAGACTTTCCGGCTCCACCTCCAGCGCATCCGCCATCATCTCCAGAGACCAGCCCTTCGCCACTTTCTTCATCATCCAGTTAATCCGCTCGAAATCCCGCTCTCTCAGGACGGCTTCCCGGCCAGCCTCCTCTCCCTCACGCCTGCCTTCTTCCCGGCCCTCTGCCCTCGCGTCCCGCATATCCAGCTTTCTCTGCTTCTTCGCGTCATACTCCGTCAACAGCACTTTTCTCACCTCATTCCGATGCTTTAATAAAAAGTCTTTCAAATAATCATTCTCAATGCAATACTTACAGGCCTCATCCACCGCCTCATCCAGGACAAAGCCCTCTTCCTGGAGCTCGCGCACCTTCCCGATAAATACTGAATAACCCTCAAGCGTCCTGCACTGCTTCATCAGCCCCGGATTCTTCCCCTTGTTGATATTGATAACTTCAGCCGTAAACTCCAGACAGGGCTCCGTTCCGGCGAACGCCTCCGATAAGCGCATCACTTCCCGCTCCGGCCTCTCCTCCGTCCCGTTATAAAACACGACGTATCTCGGCGTGGGAAGCGGGATCAACCGGCTTCCATACAGGTTAAACTCATGCTGCGCGACATAGCTCTGGTAAATCCCCGCCAGGTAAATCAATCCGCGAAGCGGCATATTCCGGCAGAACGTGGACTGCTGCTCATACAGATTCACGTACTCTCCGATAATAAATGAACAGTCGTTTTTCATCCCCAGATAGACCACATCATCGATTGTCGTGATCTCCAGGTCATCCGGATTCGTATAATTCGTCCCGTTTAGCGCGTTGTAGAGTTCAAGAAGTTTCTTTTTGTCATGAAACAGCTTAATGAACAACCGATCCTTATGATTCCGCCTCGCGAGAAACAGCCGAAAGCCTCTTCCGACCGCATGAAAAACATCAGGTTTCATCCCTTTCTTAACCATTTTTGTACCTCCATTATAATTCACGGACTTTTTTAATACAAGCGTCTCCTGGAAATAATTCAGCAAATGATTTTCATGACGGCCTCATGTCGACCAGAATCTTTTAGAATAGAAGAATTTCAGAAAAATTTGCCTGTTTCTATCTTACCATATCACATCTTCCATGGCAAACCTTTTTTAGAAAAGCTCACCTTGCCGTAAAACGCAGGCAGCCCGTCAGCCAACGCGCAGAAATCGCAGTGATTTCCAGCTCGGCTGACGGGCTGCCTGTATTGTTTTAAATTAAGACTTTCCTACTTCTGTCCCGGACGCATTCTGGGCCTTCTGCGGCGATACGAGCGCTGCTGCGCCGGAATATTTTGCTGGGCCTTGATTGTCCTCTGAACCTGGGGCGTCTGAACCGGAGAAGGTTTCTGTGCCACAGATTTTTGGCGCGTCTTCCTCTTTCCCGACGCCTTTCGCCTGGAAGGAGATTTCCGCTTCGGCTCCGCCTTCGCCACATCTGTCAGAGAAGCGAATCCGGTCTGGGAAGACTGAGCTGCCTTTCCTGTCTCCGACAGTTCAGGGCTGTGCTGCCCGTTCCTGTCACCGCTCTCTGGCACAGGCAGCTTCGCTGCGCCGCCGTTTCCTGGCGCCTCCGCCTTCCCGACAGCTCTGCCCCGCTCAGGACTCCCACTCCCGACAGCCGCTTTGTCTGCCGGCTTTTTGGCCCGCCTGGATCTGCGTTTTTTCGAGCGCTTCTCCGTTGACACGGGCTCCTGCTCTTTCGCGC
>JAUNGW010000214.1 GCA_030524245.1 Eubacteriales bacterium | reverse complement strand
ATCCACTGCCCTCCATTTTCAACGGCGTAATCCGGATAGGAAATGGTCCCAAAACCGCAGCTTGACGAGGTAATTGCAGCACCGTTATACAGATTCCAGGCTCCAGCAGCCCCCTCTGCCACAGCCAGATTGCCGTCAGGATCAAGGCGTGTCCCCGGATTTTCGGTAAATGCGAGAAAGGAGGCGTCTCCGTTCACATCTGTGGACGCCACTGCCACAAGGTCGTTTCTGCTGTAGACAACACCTGTTTTTCCGTCCGGATGCTGTAAATCCTGGGCTGCAAACAGTCCGTACACAGCCCCCTCCAGTGTGGCATCCCCCTGCGTTTTACCGTAACTGTGTTCCGGGTCGGACCGGTACAGGTCCAAATCCCGCTTATTGATGTGCAGTTCCCCTTCCGTCCGGTGATCCCACACTTTAAACGCATACAGCAGTCCAGACGGATCGCCGTATCCATCTGTCTCCATACCGTCCAGATCATCGTCCGTAAAATCCGGGAAAGCGTCGGATATCTCCACATCTCTCCTTTGTCCCAGATACCCCAGCGCCAGCCGGACAAAAGCTGGTCCCCAGCTTTCAGGGATCAGGGAGCCCGCCTGCGCTTCCTCCTCATCCGGAACCGCCTCCGCAGCCGTGGCGGCTGCCATACTGGGCTGTTCCACGCGCTTCCAGATATAGCGGTAGCTGCCGGGCACCGTCTCCTTCTCAATATCCTCCTCGTCCTCATTCCCCTCGTCAATTAAAATAAAGCGGTCCGCCTGACTTTTACTGGCAGTAACATCATCCGGTTCCCCGCGGTCGTTCCGGTGGGCGCTGCTTGCGCTGGCCGTCACAGTCTGCGGACGGATATCGTCCACCAGGCGCAGTTCCTCCAATTTCAGCTTGGGGGCTGTCACGGCGAACACCAGGCGCTTTAGCTCCCTGTCGCTCATGGGTTGGGATCGGCTTTCTTCCGTCTCCGCATCTGATTCCAAAACCCTGTTCATCTCCGCCGGCCTGGCCCTTCCCTCATTTTCAGCGGCAGAAACTGAGATAACCTCCACATTCTGATCATCGCTATGGCGGCCGTGAAGGATGTAGCCGGACCGGGCCGTCTTTTCCTCCAGACTGTATAAATACTCTAAATGAATAAATTTTTTATAGGTCTCATCGCGGTCCTCCAGCATCTCCTCCTGAGCGGAATAATCGTAATCGTGATTTTCTTCGTCCACATTTCCCACATGGAAATCGCAGGTTTCTTCGCACTGCTCCTGCTGAGCCATCCACAGTTCATGCAAACGCTCATTCTCCGCCTCCGCGGCCTCGATCTCCCCCTCATTGGTGCATTCCCCGGTCTCCTCGTCGTACTCCTCCTCAGGGATATCCACCCACTCCGGAGCCGGATGGCCGGTACAGTACGTTTTGCTGTACCGGTATGACCTTACATCCCGATGTTCCCCGCGCCCATTCTGGTCCGTGGTGATGGTTTCACAGATATGGCGCCCCGACGGAAACGGTTCTAAGGCATTGTCGTAAAGGCATCCCCTCCGCCCGTCCGGACTGCCCTCCCTGTAACGGCGCCCGCTCAACTGAGACCGGTCAAAATCCTCCCAAATATTAAACGTGGCCCCCTCCAACGGCTGATTCGTCTCCGCACAGTATTTTTCCAGAGAAATGTTGTAGTGGGTGTCGAAGCGTTCGGTGTGGCGGTAGGGGGTGAAGTTTACGGAACCATGAGATTTATCGAAATTCCCCACAATAAAGGAAACCTGAACAGGAACCTCCTCGTTCGCAAACCGCCCTACCTGATGCTGAAGTTTCTCGTCATCTCCGGGCGTAAATATATAAGCATAATACTTGTTGCCCAAGCCATACAGGTCGGAGGACCTTACCTCGCCCTCAGGACTCTTGGAACCATTATACTGAAAGACAATCTGGTTTCCGTTTACCCGGTAACTCCAGTCTGCTTCTGGAAAGCTCCAGACAGCATCCTTTAATTGCGGGCATGCTGTTATATCCAATGTTAATGTATAAGCCCCATCTTCCAAAGACATATCCTGCTGCTTCCCATTCCATTCCGGCAATCCGCCCCAGGGTCCG
>JAUNGW010000213.1 GCA_030524245.1 Eubacteriales bacterium | reverse complement strand
CGCCGGAGACAGCATCTCTGGCGGGCAGGGGCCCCTGAACCTGGACGCCGGGAGCGGCCAGATCTGGTTTTATGAATCCGGTTCTCGTATAGCCGCGGCTGCTGTGGATGTATATGCTTCCGTTTCTGTGGTCGTACGCGCTGACTGTCACCGGCATGGGCGCATTACCCGGGTCTGTGACCGTGGTGTCCGGATCCGGACGAAGAAAAGCAGTTCCCTCCGATACGAGGCCGTGCATGGGAAGCCACATGTGAAACCGGCCGGAGACGGAGACGGAGGGATATACCCGGATGTGCCAGATGCCGGGAGAGGGCGTTTCAAACCTCATAAAAATCAGCTGGCTTCCGGAACCGGACTCCTGGGACTCATACACAAGAGAAAGGCGGGCGGAGTCCAGCTTAAAGGGGATCAGGGCTTCATTGCCAAGGATCAGCGGGACCCGGTCGATCACTTCGCCGGCGGGAGAAACAAAGCCGACGGTGTAAAGCTCCGGCTCCGTCGCCCACAGCTCCACGCAGAAGCCGGCTTCCCCCTGGCCAACCCGCAGCTCCACGTCCTGATAGCTTGCGTCAGGCGGGATTTCCCCGAAAAAATGATGGTGATAGCCGGATTCATTTCCGGCGCCGGTGACAACGGAAAGACCGCGGGTTCCGATCAGGGACTGCAGCTGCAGGGCAAGGGGGGAGGCGCCGTCATGCCCGCCCTGGCTGGTTCCGACGCCGAGATAGATGACCAGCGGCAGCTGATGCTGGTTGGCCAGGCCCAAAAGGTAGCTGACTGCCGCCATGATGTCATTTTCCTGGAATACCTGTGCGTCAGGGGGAATCAAAAAGAATTCCCGCAGGTACTGCTTGGCGGGCTTCAGCCTGACTGCGGCGATGACGGCATCCGGGGCGGCGCCGCTGAAGGAAACGGGATCCTCTGTCTGGTTTCCCGCCGCGATGCCGGCCATGAAGGTGCCGTGGCCGTCCGTATCCCTGGCGGGTACAAGGGAGAAGGGATCCTGGGAACGGAGCGCCTGATTGAGCTGCTCCTGGCTGTAAACAGCGCCGTAAAAGGGCTGGAAGCCAGTTACCGCCTCCGGCGCGGTTTCCCCGCGGATGGTCTGATCCCAGATGCTGATGATCCGGCTGCTGCCGTCCGGCCGGCGAAAAAGCGGGCAGGTGTAATCTATGCCCGTATCGATAAATCCGATTAAAACGCCTCGTCCCGATGCGTTCAGGGCCGGCTGCCTTAAAACGGGGAGAATCTCGGAGCTTTCCAGGGCAGCAGTGTCCAGAAGGCTGTAAAGCTTTGGGATTGTGCTGTAGGTATACCGGGCGATGCTTATGGGAGAAAGCTGGTCGAGACGAGCGTGGCTGACGGCAAATTCCCGGCTGATAAGGTTGATGCACCTGGTTTTTGCCAGCTCGTAAAGCGCTTCGGGGGACCGGCTGGAGTAGCGGAGAATAAAATCGGCATATTCCTCGGAGGCCGGACAGAAGTCACATGGAATCATAGAATCACCAAGGATGTTTTAAAATATCATATGAATACGGACGTGTTTCGGAGACAGCATTGACGAATGAATCAAAAATATAGTAGAATAGCTGTAACTATTCAGGACAATCAGGGGGTATGGCAGGATGTTTTACGCAGGGTTGATTGCAGCGCTGGCAGCAGGAGATCAGGGGCTTAAGTGGCTGATTGAGCGGCAGGATCAGGATGGATTTCCGCGTCCGCTGGCCCGCACCGGGGGACGGATCTGGCTTCACCGGCATCACAATACGGGATTTCCCTTTGGATTTCTCAAAAATCACGGAGAGCTTGTGCGCACAGTTCCGCTGGCAGTGATTTCCGGTTTGTGCGGCGTGCTGGAATATCTGGTTTTGAAGCATAAGAAAGAGAAGACGGTGCAGAAGCTGGGGCTGTCCCTGGTGCTGGGCGGCGCCTTCAGCAACCTGTACGACCGGTACATCCGCCGGTATGTGGTGGACTATTTCAGCATCCAGGCGGGCTTTTTGAAGAATGTGATTTTTAATCTGGGAGATATTCTGGTGTTTGCGGGTTCCGCCCTGCTGATGTGCGCAGAGCTCGCCGGCG
>JAUNGW010000049.1 GCA_030524245.1 Eubacteriales bacterium | reverse complement strand
ATATGTCCAATGCCATTGATTTGCAGCTGATTGCAGATTATGGTGGAACCATGCTGTGGCCGATGATTGCGCTGTCTAATATTGCACAGGGTTCCGCGGTGCTTGGGATGGCATGGCTGCAGAGAAAAAAACCACAGGCACAGGAAGTCAATATTCCGGCCTGCATTTCCTGTTACCTTGGCGTTACGGAACCGGCAATCTTCGGTGTAAACCTAAAGAGGGGCTTTCCGTTTATTTGCGGAATGATCGGTTCCGGTATTGCGGCAGTTGTCTGCGTGGCTACAGGGACGACCGCAAATGCCATTGGCGTAGGAGGAATTCCTGGCATCCTGTCGATTCAGCCGCAGTTTATGGATTCCTTTGCAGTCTGTATGGCGATTGCACTGGCCGTTCCGTTTTTATTGACAGCAGTGGTTGGAAGGAAAATACGCCAGGAGGAGTAACGTGACAGATTTCAGTGACAAAGTGGTTTATCAGATATATCCCAAATCATTTCGGGATACCAACGGGGATGGCTTTGGAGACATCCCCGGAGTAATTGAGAAATTAGATTACCTGCAGGAGCTGGGCGTGGATTATTTGTGGCTGACGCCGTTTTTTCCGTCGCCGCAGAATGATAACGGGTATGATGTGGCGGATTACTGCGCGGTGGATCCCAGATTCGGCACGATGGAAGATCTGGAAGAGCTGGTCAGACAGGGAGAGAAAAGGGGCATCGGACTGATGCTTGACATGGTATTCAATCATACATCCACAGAGCACGCATGGTTTCAGAAGGCCCTGGCAGGAGATGAAAAATACCAGAATTACTATATCTTCAAAGACGGTGCGCCAGACCGCGCCCCTACAAACTGGCAGTCAAAGTTCGGCGGTCCGGCCTGGGAATATGTGCCGGATCTGAAAAAATGGTATCTCCGCTTATATGACGTGACTCAGGCTGATTTAAACTGGGACAATCCAGAGGTTCGCGAAGAGCTGAAAGAGATTCTGCGGTTCTGGAAAAGGAAAGGCATCCGGGCATTCCGCTTTGATGTGATCAATCTGGTTTCCAAGCCGGAAAAGCTGGAAGATGATTTCCAGGGAGACGGAAGGCGGTTTTACAGTGACGGCCCCCATATCCATGAATATCTGAAGGAACTGGTGCGAGATGCGGGAATTGAGGATTTCGTGACGGCAGGAGAAATGTCATCTACCTCGGTGGAGCAGTGCATCCGCTATTCATCGCCAAAGGAAAAAGAGCTGTCCATGTGTTTTAATTTCCATCATCTGAAGGCGGATTATAAGGATGGGGATAAATGGGCGCTTATGCCCACAGATTATAAGAAACTAAGGAAGCTTTTTGTGGAATGGCAGATGGAGATGCAAAGGGGCGGCGGCTGGAACGCTTTGTTCTGGTGCAACCATGACCAGCCCCGCATTGTGAGCAGAATGGGGGATGAAAGCACCTATTGGAAGGAGTCGGCAAAAATGCTGGCGGGTATAATTCATTTTATGAGGGGAACGCCGTATATTTATCAGGGAGAGGAAATCGGAATGCTGAATGCCCGCTATCCTTCCATTAAGCAGTACCGGGATGTGGAAAGCCTGAATTATTATCAGATTTTACTGGATGCGGGAAGGACAGAGAAGGAAGCGCTGGAGACCCTGGCGGCCAGATCCCGGGACAACAGCCGGACGCCCATGCAGTGGAGCGGAGAAAGGTATGGCGGATTTTCGGAAGCAGAGCCGTGGCTGCCTATGTCCGCCGGCTTCAGAAGGGAAATTACGGTGGAGGCACAGCAGCAGGATAAGGATTCCATCCTTGCTTTTTATAAGAGGCTGATTGCCATGAGAAAACGGTATCCGGTGATCGCAAAAGGGAAAATATCTTTTTTGGACACAGGGACGGATATGGTGCTGGCATATGAAAGAACGCTTGGAAAACAGCGGATTGTGGTACTTGGCAGCTTTTCCGGAAAGAAGCAGATTATTCCGGTGGATGGAGCGTGGAAACGGTATCCGGTATTGCTGGAAAATTATGAGGGCCGGGAAATATCGCCGGAAGAAGAATGGTATGCCATGGAGCCCTATGAGTTTATGGTTCTTGGAACCGTATAAAAGGACGGACGATATGAACAATAATAAAAAACCGGCTGCTGTTGATATAGATGGCAGGTTTGTCCGTTCCGGCTATACGTATGATATTACCGGATTTCAGTTGGACACAAAAAGTTCAAATGTATACGGTTGATTTTCTCCGGACACTGTGATACAATGTTCACCGTGAGGGGCAGGGAGGAATTGAAGTATGAGTCAGGAACAGAGGGAAGATTGCGGACTGATGATCAAGCAGCTTAATGACACGTTAAAGCGGCAGGCCAACAACCGTATGCGGACAGTAGGAGTTACTCTGGTGCAGACGACTGTGCTGATGGAGCTGTACCGGAGAGGAAGCAGAACAGCATCCTTAAAGGAGCTGGAACGGGAGCTGCACCTGTCTCAGTCTACGATTGCGGACGTCATTATGCGGATGGAGCAGAAGAGGCTTTTAGAGGGCTTTGAGGCTCCCTATGACCGGCGGATCAAGCTGGTACGGCTGCTTCCGGAAGGGGAGAACCGCTGCAGGGAGGCAAGAGCTGACCAGCAGGCTGCTGAGGACAGACTGCTGGCGCCGCTGTCAGAGGCGGAGCAGCTGCAGCTGAGGGATTTTTTGAGACGTATGCTGGATTCTCTGCAGGAGGGCTGATCAGACGCATCATGAAAAAAAGTAAAGCGGCGGCATAAGCCGAATGTGCTGTGCGCTTCTTTTTTTTACCAATTCAATCGTACACGATTGAATGTATACGATTACTATCAACGACGGGAGGAGAGAAAAAGGTGCCGACAGAACGATTTCAAAGACTGGGATATACGAAGCAAAAGCCTGAAATAAAACAGATATGATTTTGACAGATGGCAATAATCAGGAAGGATGAGGAGATTCATTTATGAGAAAAGGAATAATAACAGGAGGCATTGTACTGGCTGCCCTGTGCGCAGCTGTTTTGCCCAGAGTTTTTAAGAAAGAGCCGTTTGCACAGGCGGTTTCCGACCCGGTTGTTGAGGTGGAGACGCCTCATACGGATGATATTACACTGGCGTCAGGACTGGTTGGAACGGTGGAGCCGGAGACTGTGGTGTATGTATATCCGAAAGCGTCGGGGGATGTGACGGAGGTAGATGTAAAAGCCGGAATGCAGGTCACGGCAGGGCAGCGGCTCTGTGTGATCGACACAAAGCAGATTGAAAGTGCAAAAAGTGCGCTGGATTCGGCTGAGCTGGCGCTCCGCCAGGCGGAGGAGGAATTATCCCGGCAGGCAGTTCTGTATGCCGGCGGCGGCATATCCTCGCAGGCGTACAGTCAGTACCAGGACAGCGTGGAATCCGCGCGGATTTCCTACGACAACGCGAAAAACACCTACGATACCCAGGTGTCCTACAGCCAGATCACAGCGCCGATTTCAGGACTGGTGGAGGTGTGCAGCGTAGAAAAATTTGATAATGTGTCCCAGAGCGATTTGCTTTGCGTGATTTCCGGAGAAGGGGCAAAGACCGTTTCCTTTTCAGCAACGGAGAGAATCCGGAATTACCTGGAGGAGGGAGACGAGATCTCCGTGGAAAAGGACGGAGAATCCTATAAGGGAACCATTTATGAGATCAGCTCCATGGCGGATGCGGATACGGGACTTTTTACGGTCAAGGCGCGTCTGGCGAGCGATGTGGACGAATCAAAGCTGCCTACCGGCTCGTCGGTGAAGCTGTTTGTGATTTCAGAGAGCGTAAGCGGCGCCATGGTGGTGCCTGTGAATTCCGTTTACTATGACGGCGGCTTATCCTATGTCTATGTGTACGATCCGGAGACAGGAACCCTGGACAAGAGACAGGTGGAAACAGGGCTTTATGATACGGAAAATATAGAGATAAAATCAGGGCTTGGAGCAGCAGAGGAGGTACTGACCACCTGGACCTCCGAGCTTAGCAGCGGAACACGCGTACAGATAAAAGAAGCCGTACAGAATCAGGAATAAAGGAGGACATAAATTATGGGACTTACAAAATTTGTCCTCAAAAGGCCGGTTACCACAATTCTGGCAATTCTGTGCCTGGTTGTATTTGGATATCAGTCTGTGGCAAGCGCGACGCTGGAGCTTTCGCCGGAGATGGACATGTCCATGATGATCATTTCCACCAGCTACAGCGGAGCAAGCCCGGATGATGTAAACGAGCTGATCACAAAGCCCATCGAGGATGCGGTAAGTACATTAAGCGGATTAAGTTCCATGACCTCCACGTCCAGCGAGGGAAGCTCCATGGTAATGCTGGAGTACGAATATGGAACCGATATGGACGAGGCTTACGATGATCTGAAGAAAAAGGTAGATCAGGTGGCCAATACGGAGCTGCCGGATGACGCGGACACGCCGAATATCATAGAGATGAGCTCCGCAGCCAGCGCGGATATGACTCTGGCGGTGGATAATCCGTCTCAGGACAGTCTGTACAACTATGTAGACAATGAAATCGTGCCGGAATTTGAGAAGCTTTCTGATGTGGCGGAGGTTGCCATGTCCGGCGGCGCGGAGGAATATATCCGCGTGGAGCTGATTGAGGAGAAAATGGAGCAGTACGGAGTGACCATATCCTCGATTGCGTCCGATATTGCGGCAGCAAATCTCTCTTATCCTGCCGGAACGACAAAGGTTGGAAATCAGGATTACTCTGTTTCCACAAAGCAGGATTTTGATACCGAAGAAAAGCTGGCGGAGATACCGCTTACCACCAATGGAAAGGGAACTGTTTATCTTCAGGATGTGGCAGATATTTATACAACCGCGGACGAGGGAGAGAGCGTGGCGCGCTACAGCGGAAATGACACGATCTCTCTCCAGATCACAAAGCAGCAGAGCGCTACCGCCACAGAGCTGTCGGATCAGGTAAATGATGTCATAAGCAGTCTGATGCGTCAGGATCCGGATCTGAACATTACTGTGGTAAACGACAGCGCGGATTCCATTATTTCATCGTTGATGTCGGTGGTGGAGACCATGGTGATGGCAATCGTGATTTCCATGGTCATTATCTGGCTGTTTTTCGGAGACATGAAGGCGTCTCTGATTGTAGGAAGCTCGATTCCCGTGTCGATTCTGTCTTCTCTGATCGCTATGAACCGGATGGGAATGACACTGAATATCGTTACCCTGTCCGCGCTGACTCTTGGCGTCGGCATGATGGTAGACAACTCCATCGTAGTTCTGGAGAGCTGCTTCCGGGCCTCTGACAGCAGGGAGAACGGATTCGTGGAGTACGCGAAGGCGGCGCTGGACGGAACCTCCATTGTGGCTGCTTCCGTGCTTGCTTCCACGGCTACGACCTGCGTGGTATTTCTGCCGCTGGCTATGTTAAACGGAATGTCCGGGCAGATGCTTGGACCGCTGGGCTATACGATCGTATTCTGTATGGCGGCCTCCCTGCTTTCAGCGGTGACGGTGGTGCCGCTGTGCTATATGCTTTACAAGCCGGTGGAGAAAACAAAGGCTCCACTGTCCCGGCCGATGGTTCACCTGCAGCAGGCATACCGGTCGGCTATGAGAGTGATTCTCCCCAAAAAGAAGACGGTTATGGGCGTTACGGTTCTTCTGCTGATCGGTTCTCTGATGCTTGCGGGCCAGCTGGATACGGAGCTGATGGCTTCTGATGATAACGGTCAGGTATCGATTTCCATTGAGACAAGACCGGGACTGGAAACAGCAGAAATTGACAAGATTTTAAAGCAGGTTGAGGATATCATCACACAGCATGAGGATCTGGAATCCTACATGGCCACTGCCGGCGGAGGAGGCATGATGAGCAGCGGCGACGCCTCGGTGACCGCTTACTTAAAGGATGACAGGAAGATGGATACGGAGGATGTGGCGGCTCAGTGGAAGGAGGAGCTGTCCGGAATCACAAACTGCAACATTACGGTGGATGTCAGCGGCTCCATGAGCATGATGTCGTCCTTCGGAGAGAGCTTTGAAGCAATTATCAAGGGCGCGGATTATGACGAGGTAAAAGCTGTGTCAGATACCATAACCGGTGAGCTTGCACAGCGGTCAGAGGTGACAAGAGTGCATTCTGACGCGGAGAACTCAGCGCCTGTGGTGGAAATCACCGTGGATCCCATAAAGGCGGAGGCCGCGGGACTTACGGCTTCCTCCATCGGCTCCAGCTTAAATAATATGCTCAGCGGTATAGAAGCAGCAGAGCTGGATGTGGACGGGCAGAGCATTGCCGTTATGGTGGAATATCCGGACGGAGTATACGAATCTCTGGATCGTGTGAGAGGAATTGTTCTGGAAACCAGCGGAGGCGGCTCGGTTCTTCTGACGGATGTGGCGGACGTGGAATTTGCAGACAGCCCGGCGTCGATCAAGAGAGAGGATAAGCAGTACGTGGTGACGATCTCCGCGGAGTACACGGAGCTGGCAGATGAAAACACATCCCGTCTGCTGACCCAGGAGGTAGTGACGCCAAATCTGACAGAGACGGTGACTACGGGACTAAACTCCATGGATCAATCCATGAATGAAGAATTTGCAGCTCTGTTCGGCGCCATTGCCATGGCCATTTTCCTGGTGTTTGTAGTAATGGCAGCTCAGTTTGAGTCTCCGAAATTTTCCCTGATGGTAATGGTAACCATACCCTTCAGCCTGATCGGCGTATTCGGACTTTTGTGGCTGGCGGACACTGCCATCAGCATGATGTCTCTGGTTGGACTGCTGATGCTGATCGGTACCGTGGTAAACTCGGGAATTCTTTATGTGGACACGGTGAACCTGTACCGGCGGACCATGGACCGGGATACGGCGCTGATTGAAGCGGGGGCTACCCGTCTGCGTCCCATCATGATGACGACCATGACCACGATCATATCCATGATTCCCATGGCGCTGGCCATCGGAAATTCCGGCGAGACGACAAAGGGACTGGCCATTGTAAACATCGGCGGACTGACAGCGTCCACCATTTTAAGCCTTTTGATGCTGCCGGTATTTTACAGTATTTTAAGCCCGGTGAAGAAGAAGGATCAGGGCGAGAGGAGCTGATAATGTGAAAAGAAAAAAACATGTGTTTCTGGCGGCGGTTCTGGCAGGCGTCATAGGGGGAACTCTCCCTGTGACGGCTCTGGCGGCAAGTCCGGAATTTGCACGGACCCCGGAGGAATGGGAGGGACTGAGAGATAATAGGCTGGAATATGATGAGATCGGAGATCTGATACATGAATACAACGCCACTGTCCAGAACAATCAGTATGAATATAATGAATTTGTCAAGGATTATGGAACCACAAAGGACGACGTGGCCGATGAGTACCGGCAGCTGGCCGATGACCTGGAGGCGGATAAGTCCGGCGATGACAGCGCCATGTCCAGAATCAGCGACCTGCAGCTTACCCAGCAGGCAAAGCAGCTGAGAGAGCAGGCAGATGATAATGTGGAAGACAGCCATACATATTATCTGACCTACAGTCAGGCGGAGGACAATCTGGTTTTGTCCGCTCAGTCAAGATTTATTTCTTATTACAGCCAGAAGCTGGAGCTTCAGGAAGCACAGCTGGAAAAGCAGGTTCTGGAAAATGAGCTGGCCCTTGTACAGACCCGGCGCCAGGCAGGAACGGCTACGGATATGGATGTGCTGGACGCACAGGAGGCGGTGCTGGAGCAGGAGAGCGCCATAGAAGAGCAGGAACAGTCCATAGAGAGCACAAGGATCAAGCTGATTACCATGCTGGGATGGTCCGGCAGCGATCAGCCGGAGATCGGCGGGCTTCCGGAGGCTGATTTGTCCGAAATTGACGGAATCGATCTGGAAGCAGATCAGCAGACGGCGCTGGACAATAATTATACGCTTCAGATCAATCAGAGAAAGCTGGAAAATGCACAGGATTCAGACAACCGGAAAAACATTCAGAATACCATCGAGGATAATAAAAGGCAGATCAAGGCCTCTGTGACCAGCGCATGGCAGGATCTTCAGACGGCAAAACGATCTCTGGAGCAGGCCAGGTCGGCGGAAGAGACACAGAGCAGAAGCCTGTCCCTGGCAGCACAGAAGCGCAGCGTCGGCATGGTGACCGGCTATGAATACCGTCAGGAGGAAATCTCCATGGAACAGAAAAAGCTGGAGACGGAGATGGCAGAGTTAAGCCTTCTGGAAAGTCTGGAGACGTACCGTTGGAATGTAAACGGCCTGGCGTCTGCGGAGTAGCAGGAGGTGGATATGGAACGAAGGGGATATAACAATAGATACAGGATTTCAGGCGGACGCCTGACTGCCGCCGCGCTGGCGGCAGGGCTCTGCCTGCTGTGGACGCCTGCATTTGCGGCGGAAACAGACACAGAAACGAAGAAAAGCCTCCAGGTGGGAGCAGCCTCTGAGGAGGAGGCAGAGTATGAGGCTGTGGACGGCGGCATAATCAGCACAGAGCAGCTGCAGGATTCTGTAATCGAATTTCAGGAGCTTGGAAGTCTGATTCATTATAATAATGTCAGCGTGCAGAATACGGCCAGCAGCGTGGAGAATCAGAAAGCACAGTATTCCGATGCGAAGGAATATCTGAAGGAAGAAATGGCCAGCGCATCCAGAAAAAAACGGAACGCGAAGGACAAGGGAGAGGCGGAGGATTACGCAGAATATGCCAGCTGGCAGCAGTCCTATTCAAGCGCCATTGAAAGCTATGAAAACTCCCTGTCCAAGCTGGAGGGATATACCTCCAACAAAAGCAGGATCTCTCAGGAGCGGCAGCTGACGAGCGCCGCCCAGAGCCTGATGATTTCCTGTCAGACCCTGCAGCTGCAGCAGGAAAGCGCGGAGGCCATGGCAGAGGTTTACCGCCAGAGATATGAAAACACGAAGAGCATGGAGCAGGCAGGACTTGCCACTGCTCGGGAGCTGGAAACGGCATATGATACGTGGCAGTCCATGGAAATGTCTGCGGAGAGCCTGAAAAACACAGTGGAGTCGTCAAAAAGCAGCCTTTGCCTGACGCTGGGGATAGCCAATGACGGCTCGGTCACATTTGCGGCTGTGCCGGACACAGATGCGGAGAAAATTGACCAGATTAATCTGGAGGAGGATATCAAGAAGGCCGTAAACAACAATCCGGACGTAATCAGCACCCGGTCGGAAAAAAGTCTGAGCACGGCTGAGGATACGGTGAAAAGCCGGACTCTCGAGGATCTGGAGGGAGAAGCGGAGCAGACGATACGAGAACTTTACAGCGATCTCCTTGGCGCAAAAGCTTCTGTGGAAGCAGCCGGCGCAGGCTATGAAAGCGCCAGGCTTTCCTGGAATAACGCGCAGAGCAAAAAGAATCTGGGCATGCTGAGCAATGAAGAATACCTGCAGGCGCAGGCAGAATATCTGCAGAAAAAGAACAGCTATGAATCCGCCAGACTGGAATTAACCCAGGCATATCAGACCTATTGGTGGGCAGTAAAAGGCGTGCTGTAAGCATATAAAAGAATGTGGGAAGACGACAAAGAACCCCGGCGGCGGATATGCCGTTTCCGGGGTTCTTTGCATATGCTTACTTTGCGCCCAAAGCCGCCATGGTAATGTAATTGTATGGCTGATTAAAATGCGGCAGGAAGAAAATATCCAGAAGCTTCAGCTGGTCGATGGTGATGTTTTCCTGGATGGCCAGAGAGAACATGTGGATGGCCATGGAAATATCCTCGGAGGAGGCCAGCTGGGCGCCGACTATGCGGCGGGAGTCCGTTTCATAGACAATGCGGATTTTAACGCTGGCATTGCGCTTCATAAATCCTGGACGCTGCAGATCCTCAAAGTCTGTGCAGCTGACCTTCATGCCGTTTCTTCTGGCCATGGACACGGACAGTCCGGTGGAGACCATGTTATAGCCGAAAACGGAGATGGCGCTGGAGCCCTGGACGCCTGCAGACGCCAGGGGTGTTCCTCCGATATTGTGGGCGGCCACAATGCCGGAACGGACGGCGTTGGTGGCCAGGGCAATATAGGCTTCTGCCTGGAGCGCGTTGGAGTAGACGGCGGCACAGTCGCCGGCTGCATATACGTTGGGATCGCTGGTTCTCTGGCGGCGGTCCACCCGGTAGGCGCCATTGCGGAAGCAGTCCAGGTGCTCCCGGCCGAGGGCAGTGTTGGGCTGAAAACCGATGGCGCTGATAACCAGATCAGCCGGGTATTCGCCCTGATCCGTGACTACGGCTTCCACCTGGCGTCCGCCGCGAAAGGCAGTGACCGCCTCATTGAAATGAAGCCTTATGCCCTCGTTTCTCAGAAGCTTTTCCATGCCGGAGGTGAATTCCGGGTCATAGTAGCCGGCGAGGCAGGTGGGAGCCACATCGAAAAGGCGTACCGATTTGCCGCGCCGTCTGGCGGCTTCGGCAATTTCCACTCCGATGTAGCCGGCGCCGATGACTGCCACATCATTTACCGCCGGATCGCTGATCCTTTGATCTGCCTTCTGCCCGTCCTGAAACAGCTTCAGAAAAAGAATTCCGTCCAGATCGCTGCCAGGAAGGCCGGGAGAGACCGGAAGGGAGCCGGTTGCGAGAATCAGGCGGTCATAGGATTCCTCACAGGTATGCCCGTTTTTGTTTTCGCAGGAAACGGTTTTTTTCGCAAAATCAATGTGGGTGACGGTGGTTTCCATGCGGATATCCGCACCCTTGCGGACAAAGTTCTCCCTGCTGGTGTAAAAAAGCTTCTCCCAGGAATCGATCTGCCGTCCGACCCACAATGCGGTTCCGCAGCCAAGATAGCTTAAATTGGAATTGCGGTCAATCATGATGATCTGATGGCCGGGATAGCTGTCCAAAAGCGTGTTGGCTGCGGCGATTCCCGCGTGATTTGCACCAATGATGATGATTTTCATCTGCGTTTGCCTCCTTTCTGAAAATAGCGTTTTTTGTTATCTCTATTATACAATTCCAGAAGGGGAAAATCAACATATTTGTTTAAAATGATCATTAACGATCAGACGACTCGGTCTGTGGTGTGATTGCAATCTTCATCACATCATCTTTCCTGCTCTCAAAGAGTTCGTAGGCCGCTTCTATATTGTCCAGAGAAAAGCGATGGGTGATTAACGGTGTGGTATCCAGCCTTCCTTTCTGAATCAGGGAGAGAATCTCTGCGCAGTCGCAGCCGTCCACGCCTCCGGTTTTGAAAATCAGATTCTTCCCGTACATATCCGGCAGAGGCAGAACCATGGCCTCATCGTAGAGTGCAACAATGGTAACTACTGCATTGGGACGGGCCGCCTCCCATGCCAGACGGAAGGACTGTCTGGTACCGGCCGCCTCCAGAACCACATCGGCTCCGCCGTGAGCGCTGTGGGCTCTGGTGAAGGCAAGGGCGTGATCCGGATCTGTCACAAGGACCTCCGGGTAATGATTCCGAACGAAGTTCAGACGCGCCGGATCCTTTTCACATATGATAATCTGCCTTGGATGCTTTTCCATGACGCAGAGCAGCGTGCAGATGCCGGTAGGGCCGGCTCCGATGATCAATACGGTGTCCTCCGGTGTGATCCCGGATATTTTCGCAGCCCAGAAGCCGGTAGCGAGAATGTCTCCCACAAACAATGCCTGTTCATCGGTTACAGAATCCGGGATCCGGCAGAGTCCCTGATCAGCAAAGGGAACGCGGACATATTCCGCCTGGCCGCCGTCAATCCGGCAGCCCAGAGCCCAGCCGCCATTGGGATCGGTGCAGTTGTTTACATAGCCGTGTTTGCAGAAGAAGCAGCTGCCGCAGAAGGTTTCCACATTGACGGACACCCGGTCGCCCGGCTTCATCCCCGTCACATCAGGACCGGCGGCCTCCACAATGCCGACCATCTCATGGCCGACTGTGATTCCGGGAACAGCCCGGGGAACGCTGCCGTGCATGATGTGCAGATCGCTGGTGCAGATGCTTGACAGGGTGACGCGGACAATGGCGTCCCGGCTGTCCTGAAGTACAGGCACAGGCTTTTCTGTCAGGGCAAATTTTCCTTTTTCGATATAAGTGTACGCTAACATAAATGCTCCTTTCTGACAAAGGGGTTCTTTGATCCCTGAGTTCAGTATAGCATAGATGGTTCTGTGGGTAAACGGACATAACAGGCGTATTTCAGGTTCTTGATGGGAAGAAAAAACTATGGTATGATGAAATATAAGAAAACCAGGAGAGAGATTCTCCTGACGAACGTGATTGCTGTTACTGATTTCTCAGACCCGCAGCCGGATGCGGGCAGCAGGCTTTTAAAGGATCCTGGATTTAAGACGGCGGCCATGGCGCTGAGGGAGGGCTCGGTGTCTGTCGATGGCAGCCGTCTGGCCAATGAGGAAAAGCTGGCCATTGTTCCTGGAACAGAGGGAGACGGGCTGGCTGCAGATACGATTGCCGCCTGCGATTATACCGTGCGGATTCCCATAGCCCATGGAGTGGATTCTCTCAATGCTGCAGCCGCAAGCTCTGCAGCCTTCTGGCAGCGGAGTCTTCACTGAAGGGAGCCGTGCATCTTTAACGGCATCATCAGATGCCCGATCAGAATCTGGTAGGCTTCGTGGCTTTTTCCCTGGCTGAGGGCCTGAAAGTATTCACGATGCTCATTGACCGTGCCGGTGACGCGGCCCTCGGCGGACAGAGCGTCTCTGGAGGTTAAGTGAATCAGGTAAAGCAGCCGCTGGAAGATCTGATTGAATTCATCGTTCTGCATGTAATTAACCAGAAGCAGATGAAACTGATGATCGTAGTAGATAAAATCCTCCAGACCATCCTCCCGGTCCAGCGCCTGTTCCATAGCGTCCAGGGTCTGCTCCAGGCTGCGGAGAAGCTGTCTGCCGGCCTCCGTGTGGATCTGGCTGGCGATGATGTTGGAGCAGAAGCCCTCGATGGCGCAGCGGATTTCAATGCTGTCCTTCATGTCCTTTTCATTGAGCTGCCGGATCATAAAGCCCTTGCTGGGGATGATCGTGATATATCCGTCCTGGCTTAAGCACTGCAGAGCCTCCCGCATGGGGGTGCGGGAAACGCCGAGGCTGGCTGACAGCTTTGTCTCGGAGTAAAGCTGCCCCGGCTCCAGTTCTCCGGAGAGGATGCTGTTTTTGATGGAATCATAAGCGTGAAGCTGCAGGAAACTTTTTTCTTTCATAATCGACAACCTAAACTTTCTTTTCAGAATATATATATCGTTTCATATACGTCACTCAAAAACCTACAACAATAACAATAGTAAAGCAAACAGGCCGGGATGTCAAGAAAATCGGCATTCAAACACAGCGAGGATCCGCCGCCGGCGAAGGATATCCGTTAGACAGCAGCAACTGGTAAAATGCACAAAAAGTGCGTTAAAAATTTAGCAAAAATGGCGATGAGAAATGTGTTGACAGTATACCGATATACCGGTATACTGGTACGCGGAAACAACAAAAACAGGGCGTGAATTCTGGGAAAAGTACAGCATGGTAACGGCAGAATGCAGAAGTGCGCCAGAGAAAACTGCCGCATATTGCACAAACGGCAGAAAAGCTTCAGGTATCACAAAAGAGAAACATACAGCAACTTATTAACCAGGCACAGACAAAAAACAAGGAGGAATTGAACATGTGCGTTTACGAAATGGGCAACTTAAGACTGATTGACTTATCCAAGATTCTGGATCCGGCTACAGAGACAAGAAGATGTCATCTGTTCCGCTTCAACACCGGCGGCCCGATCCCGGATTACCACACCAACATGGATCTGATGAGCCATCTGGGAACTCACTGCGAGTGTCCGTATCATCATGATGACAACTGGCCGTCCGCAGCGGAACTGCCGCTGACCACCTTCCTGGGCAGAGCTGTTTATGTGGATTTTAAGGAGACGGTTGCAAAGCGCGGCCACATCACTGCGGCTGATCTGGACCGTGAGGCAGGAAAGGTGAGAGAGGGAGATATTGTGATCATCGATTCTTCCTACAAGCTGCTTCCGTTTACCCCGGACACCAACACGGACAAGGATCAGAGACTGCTGGTAGGCGCTGAGAGCGCAGAGTGGTTCAAGGCGCACAAGGTAAAGGCTGTGGGCTTCGGCGACGGCGTATCGATCGAGAACTGCAACGAGGACGTAAAGCCCTTCCACGACATTCTGATGGCGGAGAATATTGTATTCCTGGAGGTTTTAAGAAACCTGGAGCACTTAAAGAAGGACGTGTTCTTCATGAGCTATTCTCCGCTTCCCATCATCGGTCTGGATTCCAGCCCGGTACGTGCTTATGCGATTGAGGGACTGGCAGAGTTTTCCGAATAAACGGAAAAAGTAAGGAGAGAATATGAGAATTGCCGTAATAGGCGCTGGGGCCATGGGATCCATTTATGGAGGCCATCTCTCCCGGCATAATGAAGTGATCCTGGTCGACACCAACAAAGACGTGGTGGCTCAGATCGAGAAGGAGGGCCTTCTCATTGATGAGGACGGGACGACAAACTGCTATCATCCCGGCGCATCCTGCGATACAAAGGACGAGAAGCCGGTGGAGTTGGTGATCCTCTTTGTAAAGGCGTTGTTCTCCAGAGCGGCTCTGGAGAGCAACCGCTCTCTGATCGGCCCGGATACGAGGCTGATGACTCTGCAGAACGGCGCGGGCCATGAGGATCTGCTGAGAGAGTTTGTTCCGGAGGATCACATTGTCATCGGAACCACCGAGGACAACGGCGCGGTGCTGGGCCTGGGCCATGTAAGGCGGGGCGGCGCAGGCGTTACCAATGTGGGGATGCTTGCTGATGACAGAGACGGATTTTTAAACAGGATAAAGGATGCCTTTGACTGCTGCGGCTTTCAGGTAAAGATTCACGACAATATCCAGCGGCTGATCTGGGACAAGCTGTTTACCAATGTGTCCTTAAGCGCTCTGACAGGAATCCTTCAGGTGGATATGGGCTACATAGCGGCTGATGAAAAGGCGTGGACCTTATGCCGTCAGCTGATCCATGAGACGGTTATGACCGCGGCTGCGGCAGGCATGGAGTTTGATGAGGAAGCGGTTGCGGAGAAGGTACGGCTTACGTCGGTCAACAATCCGAACGGCTGCACCTCTATCCGGGCGGATCTGCGGGACGGACGGAAAACCGAGGTAGACACCATCAGCGGAGCCGTGGTCAGAGCAGCGCAGAAATACAATGTTTCCGTTCCGGGGCACAGCTTTGTGGTGAACCTGGTACATGCAATGGAAGGCAGAAACAGATAAGCAGGCATTCAGGAGGTATAGAATATGATCTTTTCATCTATTAAATATGGAGATTCCTTTGAGAAATATCCGGCTGCGGTCCAGACGGCTCTGGAGTACTTAAAGAGCCATGATTTTGCGGCTATGGAGCCCGGCGTTTACGAAATTCAGGGAAGGGATATTTATGCGCAGGTATTTGACGCGCAGACTGTTCCCGCCGATTCCAAGCGGGCCGAGTCTCATGAGAAGTATCTGGACGTGCAGTTTCTTGTAACAGGCAGAGAGCGTCTCGGATTCACAAAAAATACAGGCAATTACAAGGTGGCGGAGTTTATTGAGGAGCGTGACCTGATCTTCTACGAAGCGGTAGAGGATGAGGGGTACATTGAGTCCCGGCCAGGCTGCTTCTGCGTGTTCTTCCCCTCTGACATCCATCGCCCGGAGGTGATTTCCGGCGAGCCCATGAAGGTGCGCAAGGTGGTTGTGAAGGTAAGCACAGCGCTGTTATAAAGAAAAGGGGAGGTTTTGAGGGATGACAGTAAAAAACATACTGCTTGCTGCAGGTCTTGCAGCCGCGATGGGGCTTTTGACAGCCTGCGGCGGCAGCCAGGACAGCAAGGTGACGGAAATCCGGGTGGCATTTAACCAGAATGAGAATCACCCCCAGTACCGGGCTATGAAGGCTTTTGGAGAGAAGTTTGAGGAGGCCACGGACGGCCGGTACCATATGACAATTTACCCCAACGGCGTCCTTGGAGAGCAGGGAGCCATGGCGGAGTTCATCCGTACAGGAGCCCTTCAGATGGCGATTGTGCCCTGCAGCGTTCCGGAAAGCTATGATGCGGATTTTGCGGTTGTGGGAGCGCCCTATTTATATGACAATATCGATCATCTGGAGCGGGCCACCATGAACGGCGTGTTCGACGAGCTGTTCGCGTCCACGGAAAAATACAAATTCCGTGTGCTGACCGTATATACGGCCGGCGAGCGGAACGTGTACGCGAAGAAGCCGATTAATTCGGCCGACGATTTAAAGGGTATGATTATTCGTGTAAATGACAGCCCCACTTACGTGGAGATGGCAAGGCTTATGGGCGGAAACGGAAGCGTTATGGCCCAGTCAGAGGTGTATACGGCTCTTCAGCAGGGCGTTATCGATGCGGCTGAGAACAGCGAGCTGGTATTCCGTGATTTTAAGCATTACGAGGTTGCGCCCTATTATGCCTATACCCGTCATATCGTTCACCCGGACGTGGTTCTTGCAAGCACCGCTTTTCTGGATTCCTTAAGTCCGGAGGACCGGGAGATCTTTGACCAGCTGATCAAAGAGTCCACGGAGGAGGAGTTTACCACCTTCAAGCAGGATATTGAAAAGGCAAAGCAGGACGCCGCAGAGGCGGGAACCCAGTTCTGTTATCCGGACACCGATGAGCTGAGAGAGCGCTGTATGCCGCTGCTTGACCGGATTACCGGACAGTCAGAGGTGACAAAGAAGATTTATGAGGGCGTGGTTTCCCTGAGGGAGGTGGCAGAGTGATGAAAGCTTTTAAAAACGGACTGGATCGTTTCCTGGCGGTTGTCTGCATCATCGATTTTATTGTCATGGTGCTTCTGACCACCTATCAGGTAGTGGTGCGCTATGTATTCAAAAGCCCCAGCAGTGTCAGCGAGGTTCTGACAAGATACTGCTTCGTATGGCTGATTCTTCTGTCAGCAACCTATGTGTTCGGACAGCGCGACCATATCTGCATCACATTTTTAAAGGACAAGCTGACCGGCGGCGCAAAGCGGGCCATGGATGTTTTAATTGAAGTGGTTGTTATTATTTTCGCCGCGCTGATCCTTGTTTACGGCGGAGCAGTGATTACCACAATGAATATGCTTCAGTACGATTCTATTCTGAAAATTCCGACCGGAGCCATTTACGGCATTATTCCGGTATGCGGCGTGCTGATCATCTTCTACAGCCTGTACAATCTGGTCAGCTGCTTCAAAGAGGAAGAAGGGGGGAAATAACACATGTCTATTGCTGTTCAGGTAGCGATTGTAATGGTGGTGCTGCTGGTGCTTATGCTTGCGGCCGGCGTACCCATCGGAGTAGCCATCGGGCTTTCCTCTGCAGTTTCCATGATCTGCATGCTGCCCGGAAACGTGGCCTTTGCCACCTCGGCACAGAGAATTTTCGCGGGTTCCAACTCCTTCTCTCTGATTGCCATCCCGTTCTTCATCCTTGCGGGAAATATTATGAATAACGGCGGTATCGCCCTGCGTCTTGTAAACTGCGCAAAGGTTATCAGCGGACGGATGCCGGGCGCCCTGGCACAGTCCAACGTCATCGCAAACATGCTGTTCGGCGCCATCAGCGGTTCCGGCGCAGCTGCGGCTGCAGCCATCGGAAGCACCATGGGTCCGCTGGAGGAAAAGGAAGGCTATGACAAGAATTATTCCGCGGCGGTAAATATTGCCTCCGCGCCGGTGGGAATGCTGATTCCCCCCAGCAATACCATGATCGTTTACTCCACTGTGGCAGGAAGCGTTTCCATTTCCGCGCTGTTCATGGCAGGCTATGTGCCGGGCATCATCTGGGGACTTGGCATCATCATCCTGGCAACGATTACGGCAAAGAAGCTGGGCTACCGCGGCGAAGAGAAGGTTACCCCGGCTATCGTGGCCAAAACCCTGTGGCAGGCGGTTCCCAGCCTTCTGATGATCGTCATTGTTATCGGCGGTATTTTAAACGGTGTGTTCACTGCAACGGAAGGATCTGCAATCGCGGTTGTGTACGCAACGGGCCTGTCCCTGTTCTACCGCTCCATCAAGCTGAAGGACATTCCGGGAATTGTGCTGGATTCCGCGAAAATCACAGGAACCATCACCTTCATGATCGGTCTTTCCTCCATCATGTCCTGGGCTATGGCCTTCACCGGAATTCCGGATATGGTTGCACAGGCAGTGCTGGGCGTAACAGAAAATAAGATCATTATTTATCTGCTGATCAATGTGATTCTGCTGTTTGTGGGAACCTTCATGGATCCGACTCCGGCAATCCTGATCTTTACGCCGATTTTCCTGCCCATCTGCACCAGCCTGGGTATGAACGCAGTACAGTTTGGTATTGTACTTTGCTACAACTTATCCGTGGGAACCATCACCCCGCCGGTAGGAACCATTCTGTTCACCGGCTGCAAGGTAGGCGGTGTTACCATTGAGAGCGTCATCAGGCATCTGCTGCCGTACTTTGTGGTAATTATCATCGGACTTCTTTTAGTAACCTACGTGCCTGTGCTGTCCCTCGGACTGCCCTCAGCACTGGGACTGCTGTAATAAAAAAGAATCCTGCTGCGCAGGATTCTCCGCCTGCGGCGGGTCGCGTCAGC
>JAUNGW010000048.1 GCA_030524245.1 Eubacteriales bacterium | reverse complement strand
AATCGGGGCTAATGTTAAAGATTTTTTGGGACATTTTCAAAAATGCTTGACAATACCGCTTCCCTATACTTTAAAACGATAGCCGACTCCCCAAATTGTCTCGATATACTGGGGCTTCGCCGTATTAAATTCAATTTTCTCCCGGATCTTCTTGATATGAACCGTCACCGTGGCGATATCGCCGATAGAGTCCATATCCCAGATCTGCCGGAACAGCTCCTCCTTCGTATACACATGATTGGGATTCTGCGCCAGGAAGGTCAGCAGATCAAACTCCTTTGTGGTGAAGTTTTTTTCCTCTCCATTGACCCAGACACGCCTCGCCGTCTTATCGATCTTTAAGCCGCGGATCTCGATCACCTCGTTCTCCGGAGTTCCGCTGCCGATCAGCCGCTCATACCGGGCCAGATGGGCCTTCACCCGGGCCACCATCTCACTGGGGCTGAAGGGCTTCGTCATATAGTCATCCGCGCCAAGTCCCAGTCCCCGGATCTTGTCAATATCCTCCTTTTTGGCAGAAATCATGATGATCGGCGTATTCTTCACCTCGCGGAACCGGCGGCAGATCTCGAAGCCGTCCAGCCCCGGCAGCATCAGGTCAAGAATCAGCAGATCAAAATCCTCATCCAGGGCCCGCTTAAGCCCCCTCTCTCCGTCCGCCTCCAGCTCAACCTCAAAGCCGCTCAGCTCCAGATAATCCTTTTCCAGCTCCGCAATGGAAATTTCATCCTCAATGATTAAGATTCTGCTCATTCCTGTATAACCTCCTGATATTTTCTCAGCACAAGATGCATCTCCGTGCCGATTCCTTCCCTGCTGGTGGCCCAGATCCGTCCTCCGTGGTCCTCCACAATCTTGCGTACAATAGAAAGGCCGATGCCGCTGCCTCCCTGCGAAGAATTGCGCGAGGAATCCGTCCTGTAAAACCGGTCAAAAATACAGGGCAGGTCCTTCGCCGCGATACCGCGTCCGTTGTCCTCAATCTCGATCTGAATAAAATCGCCGATATCCTTGATCCGGATGTTGATGATCCCCCTGGGCTTATCAATATACTTTACGGAATTGCTGATGATGTTGTTGATAACCCGCTTCATCTGCTCGCCGTCTGCAATGACCTCCACATCATCGTTCACATAATTAAAATACCCCAGTTCAATATTGCGGGAATCCATATCAAGCCCCACCTCCTCCACGCAGTCCCCGAAATAGCGGTTTACATTGATTCTGCTGAAAGTATAGGGAATCTTATTGGTCTCGATCTTGGAATAAAAGGTCAGCTCATCGATCAGACGGTCCATGTCGTTGGCCTTATTGTAAATGGTTCTGATATACTTGTCCAGCTTTTCCGGCGAGGATGCCACCCCGTCCATGATCCCCTCCACATAGCCTTTGATGGCAGTGATCGGCGTCTTCAGATCGTGGGAAATGTTCCTCAGAAGCTCCTTGTTCTCCTGGTCGTACTGAAGTTTCTCCTCCGCGTTCTCCTTCAGGCGGATGCGCATCTCCTCGAAGTCCTGGCACAGCTCGCCGATCTCATCATCGTCCTCCACCTCCAGGGTAAAGTCCAGATTGCCGTCCCGGATCTTCCTTGTGGCCTCCTGCAGCTTGCTCAGAGGCCGCAGTATGGAACGGTACACCCAGATGGTCAGGGCGGCGCAGACAAACACAAGCATCATGACGCCGGTAATCAGCATCTGCATGATCAGCGCACGGACCTCGGGTCCCATTTTGTCGAACTGATTAAACTGCTGGAGCACGAAAAGCCGTCCCATGGAGAGCACCATGCCCACAAAGACGATCGGCAGAAGGCTGAAGGATAAAAACGCTATCGCAAGACGAGTCTTTAATTTCATAAAAAATGCACCTCTTTCAGGCAGAATTCTGCCCGTGATAATGGCCGCTTGCGATCATTATACCATAAGAAGTGCATGAAATGTATAAAACTATTCTAAACTTTCGACAGGTTTTTCAGTTGCCGCACTCAATGCTGATCTCATTGAATTTGTCGAGAATCTGCTCGATCTGCAGCTGCTGCTTCTCCTCGTCCGCCTTATCCATGATTGCGTGTCCCTGATGCATCATAATCAGCCGGTTTCCATATTCCACCGCGTAGCGCAGGTTGTGAGTCACCATAATGGTAGTCAGATGCTTTTCCTTCACCACCTTGTCCGTCAGCTCCATAATAATATCCGCCGTTTTCGGATCCAGCGCCGCCGTATGCTCATCCAGAATCAAAAACTCAATGGGCGTCATGGTGGACATCAGGAGAGCCATCGCCTGCCTCTGTCCGCCGGAAAGGACGCCGACCTTTACATTCAGCTTATCCTCCAGTCCCAGTCCCAGACGGCTCAGCTGCTCCCTGTAGTATTCAATCCGCTGTTTATTGGTGCCGCGGCGCAGGTTAAAGGGCTTTCCCTTATTATCCGCCAGGGACATATTTTCCAGAATGGTCATGGACGGGCAGGTGCCCATGGCCGGATTCTGATATACACGGCCGATGCGCCGCTGCCGCTTATACTCCGGCATATGGGTGATGTCCTGGCCGCCGATGCGGACAGCGCCTGCATCCAGCGGAATGCTCCCGCAGATCAGATTCAGCATCGAGGTTTTCCCTGAGCCGTTGGAGCCCACTACAGACACAAACTGTCCCTCCCCGATGGACAGGGAAAAATCGTTGAACAGGCACATTTCGTTGACCGTACCCGTGTTGTAATACTTATGAATGTGGCTTAATTCAAGCATGGATTTTCCCCCTCCTTTCCGTCCTGCTGCTGATCACCAGAATCAGCAGAAACAGCACTGCCGTAATCAGCTTTAAATCAGAAGCCGCCATGCCCATGGCAATAGCGATGGACACACAGGCCTTATAGACAATGCTTCCAAGAATCACCGCGGTGGTGGCCTTCACCGCATAAAACCGCTTAAACAGCTTCGTTCCGATGATAACGCTGGCCAGTCCGATCACCATGGAACCGGTTCCGGTGCTTACCTCAAAGAAGCCCTTCTGCTGGCAGTAAATGCAGCCGGACAAGGCCACAAAGCCGTTGGCCAGGGCCAGCCCCATAATCTTCACCGCGCCCTTGTCCTTTGCCAGGGAAGTAACAAGCACATCGTTGTCTCCCACTGCCCGCAGCAGATAACCGGCCCTCGTTTTCAGGAACAGGTCCAGAAGCACCTTGCAGGCCGCCACGATCAGCAGCAGAATCACGCTGACCAGATAGGGATCCAGCGCCCCGGGAACCACACTTTCCAGAAAGCCGTTCTCAAAAATCGTTTCCTTGCTGAAGATCGGCAGGTTTGCCTTTCCTGCAATCCTGAGATTGATGGAGTAAAGGGCCGTCATCATGATAATTCCGGATAAAAGATCCCGCACCTTCAGCTTTACGTGGATCAGGCCGGTAATGCAGCCGGCCAGAAGTCCCGCAGCAAAGGACAATACCAGGGTTGCCGCCGGATTCACACCCTTTAAAATCAGCGCCGCCGTGACGGCTGCTCCCATGGGGAACGTGCCGTCTACGGACAGATCCGGGAAATCAAGAATTTTATAGGTAATATATACGCCCAATGCCAATACTGCATAAATCAGGCCTTCCTCAATTACTCCAATTACGATAGACATGTGGCTTCTGCTCCTTTAAAACTGTCGTTTCTGCTGCTGTTATTCTGCCGTGATCTCGTCGAACAGCGCCGCTGCGCTGTCTGTCAGCTCTGCCGGGAAGGTGATGCCCAGGTTCTCCGCTACTACATTATTTCCGTAAAAGGCAGCCTGGTCGATAACCTCAAACTTCATCTCGCTGGCCTTTTTCTCACCCTTCAGAACCTCTGCCGCCATTCTTCCGGTCTGCTCTCCGAGGCTGATGTAATCCAGTCCCATGGCTGCCAGACATCCGATCTTCACCTGCTCGATCTCGCTGCCGAATACAGGAATGTTCTTCTTTTCCGCCTTATCCAGGATCACCGGCAGAGAGCTGACCACGGTGTTATCCGTCAGGTTATTGATGCAGTCCACCTTCTCAAGCAGCGCGTCCGCGGCCAGCGGAATATCCGCCGTGGAGGAAATGCCGCTCTCAACAATCTCAAAACCGTACTCCGGCGCCGCCGCCTTGTATTCCGCAATGGTGGATTCGGAGTTTACCTCGCTGGTGCTGTACATGATGCCGATCTTCTCTGCGTCAGGAAGCAGGGTGCGGATCATCTGAAGCTGGCTCTCTACCGGAAGCTTGTCGCTGGTGCCGGTGATATTGCCTGCTGGCGTTCCATCCTCTCCTGCCAGCTCTGCCAGAACCGGATCCGTAACCGCCGTATAGATAACCGGCACATCTGTACCCTTGGCCGCTCCGTATGCCGCCTGGGCAACCGGAGTTGCGATGGCGCAGATCATGTCCACGTCCTTGGACAGGAAGTTGTCCATAATCTGGCTGGCTGTGCCGCCGTCCGCCTGCGCGTTCTCATAAAGAACGGTCAGATTCTTTCCCTCAATGAAGCCTTCCTCTGCCAGTCCCTGCAGAAATCCGGTGCGGCAGTTGTCCAGGGAACCGTGATCCGCAAACTGCGCAATGCCCACCGTATACGTTCCATCCACCGGCTCTCCCTCGCTTTCAGAAGAAGAACCGCCGCTCTCTGCCTCCGTCTCTGCAGACTCCGCTGCGGATGTGGCTGCTTCTGAAGAAGCCGTCGTCTCTGTTCCCTTATTGCCGGAGCAGCCTGCCACTGCCAGAGCTGCCGCTGCCGCCATCATCATTACCTTCACATGTTTTTTCATCATCGTTCTCCTCCTTGATATGACCTTACTGTGATTAAAAAAGATCCTGTATCACAGGAAACCCTTTCCCTGTGATATAAAAAAGAATCCTGCCGCTCAGGATTCTCCGCCTGCGGCGGGTCGCGTCAGCGGCATTATTCCATTCCGCCGCAGTGCGATCCTTTGCGGAGCGTTTTTGTATCATAGGACGTACTTTCCTATGATACAAAAAAGTCTCAAATACAATCATCCTCTGACTGTATTTGAGACGAATTAACGAAATCCGCGATACCACTCAAATTGGCAATAGCCCTCTCACTTCGTATACTGACATATACGCCACCAGAGTAACGGTCGTGGTCTCCGTCAGTCCCTACTCTCGTTCTCCCCGCGGGAGAAGGATTTCAAAACTGCCCTCGAAAGTCCATTCAGCCAGGCTCTCCATACCGCAATCCCACCGCCTGCGGCTCTCTGTGATGTTGAATCAAAGGCTTACTCCTCTTTCTCAACGGTTTCATTTATTGATTCATATGATAAGCCCGGCCCGCGGATTTGTCAATACCCTTTTTGAGAAATTTGAGCGGCCGTTTTTACAGGTTCAGCCGTTCATAGCTCCTGCTCAAATACGCAGAAAGTCTTGCCCGCAGCGGGCCGTATTCCGGCGCTTCAAGCTGCGGATCCTCATCCAGCATACGGCTTACCTCCCCGGATACCGTTTTTAACAGCTCTGCATCTGTAAATACATCCGCCAGCTTAAACTCCAGATCTCCGCTCTGGCGGATTCCGAAAATATCTCCCGGTCCCCGCAGCTTCAAATCCTCCGAGGCAATGTAAAATCCATCGTTGGACCGGTTTAAAATATCCAGCCGCTCCTGGGTTCCGTCCTGATCCGAGCAGTTGACCATAATGCAGTAGGACTGAAAGCCGCCGCGGCCCACACGCCCCCTCAGCTGATGAAGCTGCGCCAGGCCGAAGCGCTCTGCGTTTTCTATCATCATCACCGTGGCGTTCGGCACATTGACTCCCACCTCCACCACCGTGGTGGATACAAGCACCTGGATCTCTCCGGACGCAAACCGCTCCATGATTTTGTTTTTCTCCCTGCCCTTCATCTTCCCGTGCAGGTACTCCACCGTAATTCCCGGCAGCTTCCGGCGCAGAAGCGCCGTATAATCCAGCACGTTCTCCGCTTCGATCATCTCGCTTTCCTCCACCATGGGACAGATCACATACGCCTGACGGCCGGCGGCTGCCTCCCTGGCAATAAACTGATAGGCCTTCTCCCTGTAACCGGTATTTACCACACAGTTCTTCACCGGAAGACGGTCCGCCGGCATCTCGTCAATGATGGAAATATCCAGATCTCCATAAAGAATAATTGCCAGGGTTCTCGGAATAGGCGTGGCGCTCATCACCAGCACATGCGGCAGCCTGCCCTCTTTCTGCTCCCCGCCCTTGGCTCCCAGTGCTTCCCTCTGTCCTACGCCGAACCGGTGCTGCTCGTCCGTAATCACCAGGGCCAGGCTGTCGTAGTGAACCTTCTCCTGAATCAGGGCATGGGTTCCCACGATGATGTCCGCCTGGTGGGACGCGATTTTTTCATAAGCCTCCCGCTTTTCCTTCGCCGTCATGGAGCCGGTCACCAGCACCACCTGCTTTTCAATGCCATATGTCTGAAACAGACCGGTAACAGACTCGTAATGCTGCTTTGCCAGCACCTCCGTAGGCGCCATCAGCGCCCCCTGACAGCCGCTGCAGGCTGTCTCCAGCAAAGCCAGCACCGCCACAATGGTCTTTCCCGAACCCACGTCTCCCTGGATCAGCCGGTTCATCACCAGGCCGCCCTCCAGGTCCCGGCGCACCTCCTCAAGCACCCGCAGCTGGGCTCCTGTCAGGCTGTAGGGCAGCTTTCCAAGCAGCTCGTCCACCTCTTCCGCGCGCCGGATCGCGAAGCTGCTTTTGCAGTTCTGGCGCTGTTCCTTTAAACGGCGCACCGCAAGAAGGAAAAAGAAAAATTCATCAAACACCAGCCGCTTTCTCGCAAACAGAAGCTCCTTCTGGCTTGCCGGGAAATGAATATGCTCAATGGCATAATTATACTCTGCAAGCTCATAGCTGCGGCGCAGAGCCTCCGGAAGATACTCCCGCTCCAGCTGCCGCTGCTCCAGCGCCTGAGACACAGCCCGGACTATGGCCTTATTGCCGAGTCCCTTTGTCTGACTGTATATGGGCTGCATGGAATCCATGACATCCCCATACGCCTCCGGCGTAAAAATCGCCGGCTGCTCCATGGTCAGCCGTCCGCCCTTTTTTACCACCCGGCCGCGGAATATCATCAGCTGTCCAGGCTGAAGCACCGCCCGCAGATAGGGCATATTGTACCAGGTCAGCTGCAGTCCTCCTGTCACATCCTTCACGGTGGCTATAAGGATCTGCATGTTCTTAAACCGGCGCAGGGACGGGACGCTCAAAAGCTGGCCGGAAACAGCAAAGACCGCTCCCTCCTGTACCTGTCCCACAGGCACCGGCTCCCCGAAGGCATCATAGGCCCTCGGGTAATTATGGAGCAGCTCTTCAACTGTCTCTACGCCCAGCTTTGCAAAGAGGGCAGCGGATTTTTCACCGATGCCCTTTAAACTTGTAATTGGTTCCTGATTCATTTTGAAAACTCCCGGAAGGCCTTATTCCACGGACATAAGATAATAGTAAATGGGCTGTCCGCCGTCCTGAAGCTCCACCTCCAGATCCGGCAGCTCCTTCTTCACCGCATCCAGCAGCTCCTTCGCGTCCTCCGGCTTTACGTCACTGCCGTAGTAGATGGTCGCCAGCTCCGAATCCTCGTCCACCATGGCCTTTAAGGTATCCAGCGCGGTCTGGCGGATCCCGGTTCCCACCGTCAGAATACCGTGGTCTCCAAGCCCCATAATATCGCCCTCATGGATCTCTCTGCCGTCAATCACCGTATTGCGCACCGCATACGTCACCTGTCCGGTCTTAATGTGCTCCATCTCCGTGATCATGGTGTTTAAATTCTCCTCCGCGGTCAGGCCGGGAATAAAGTTGATCATGGCTGTAATGCCCTGAGGCACTGTCTTTGACGGAACAACCACAACCTTCTTGTCCTCCACCAGATATTTCGCCTGCTCTGCTGCCAGGATAATATTCTTGTTGTTCGGGAAAATGTATACCGTATCTGCATGGATATGTTCGATGGCATTGACGATATCCTCCGTGCTGGGATTCATGGTCTGTCCGCCTTCAATCACCTGGTCCACGCCGATTCCGCGGAAAATCTCGCTTAAGCCGGCGCCTGCCGATACAGCAATAAAGCCGTCCGCCCTGCGGGGCTCTGCCGGCGCCTGACTTTCCGCTTTTTTCTTTTCTTCTTCCTTCTGGCGGGCCGCCAGCTGCTCCGCGTTCTGAATCAGCCGCTCCTGATGCTCCTCCCGCATATTATCGATCTTCATCCTGGACAGGGAGCCATAGGTCAGCGCCTTCTGAATCGCCAGTCCGGGATCGTTGGTATGCACGTGAACCTTTACCACATCATCGTCGGAAACCACCACTATGGAATCTCCGATAGACTCCAGGTAGCCCTTAAACTCATGCTCCGTCTGCTCGTCGTAGGGCTTCTCCACATTGATGATAAATTCTGTGCAGTAGCCGTATTTGATGTCAGAGGTCTCCAGATCCGCGCTGCCGGCCGCCGTCTTTTTCCCGGCTCCCGACTGGCTGCTTCCCGCAGCCGGCACCTGAATATCAACCTCCTTGCCCTCCAGGCCGTCCAAAACGCCCTTCAGCACCTGCATCAGGCCCTGACCGCCGGAATCCACCACGCCTGCCTGCTTAAGCACCGGCAGCATCTCCGGGGTCTGGCTCAGCACGTAGTCGCCGTGGGCGATCACCTCTCTGGCAAACACAAGAACATCGTCCGTCTGGGATGCCATCTCCACAGCCTTGTCCGCCATCCCCTTCGCCACAGTCAGGATCGTTCCCTCCTTCGGCTTCATGACAGCCTTGTAGGCAGTCTCCGCCGCCCGCTCGAAGGCCTGGGCCAGCACAGCCACGTCCACAGTCTCGCAGCCCTTGATCTGCTTTGCGAAGCCGCGGAACAGCTGAGATAAAATCACGCCGGAGTTTCCTCTCGCACCCCGCAGGGAACCGGAGGAAATCGCCTTGGCCAGCGTCTCCATGGTTGGCTTCTCCAGGGCTGCCACTTCTCTGGCCGCTGACATAATCGTCATCGTCATATTAGTTCCCGTATCTCCGTCCGGCACCGGAAATACGTTTAATTCGTTAATCCACTCCTTTTTCGCTTCCAAGCCCTTTGCTCCGGCCAGAAATGCACGCTGCATCAGGCCGGCGTCTATCACCTGTAAATTCACCGCAGGTTCCTCCTTAATCAATCACTCGTACACCTTCTACATAGATGTTGATCTTCTCAACCTCCATGCCGGTGAATTCTTCGACTTTATATTTAACGGTGGCAATCAGATTGTCCGATACCGCGCAAATGCTGACTCCGTACGCCACAATCACATGAAAGTCTATGGTCAGACGGTTATCCTCGATCTCCACGTTAATGCCATGGGTTAAGCTTTCTCTCTTAAGCAGCTTCACCAGCCCGTCCTTCATGCTGACTGCCGCCATACCAACGATACCGAAGCACTCCACTGCCGTCATGCCCGCGTAAAGGGCAATAACATCAGAACTGATCTGGATCTCGCCCAGCTTGTTGTTGATGCGTCCTTTCATATAGCTTCCTCCATTATTTTACTTTGAAAATCCTGTCAGGCAGCTGTGCAGACTGCGTGCTTGCACGCGGGGATGCGCAGATATTTGACAGGCAAGCTGAAATCAAATTCAGTATACCACAGGACCGCTTCTCTGTCTATTCTGACTTTGCTGGAAGTAAGCCCTGCCTTTTTCTTTGCAGAAGGCCGGTCCCTCTGACTGTGTGAAAGATTTTCTGAAAAAACATAAATTGTGCTTGCCAAATTCAAAAGTATCTGGTATCATACATATGTTGTGGTTTCCATGGAAACCAAGTACCGGTTAAGGAGGTGCAATCATGGCAAAATGTGCAATCTGTGAAAAGGCTGCTCACTTCGGCAACAACGTGAGCCACTCTCATAGAAGATCCAACGCAATCTGGAAAGCAAACGTAAAGTCTGTTAAGGTAAAAGTTAACGGAGGCGCTAAAAAGATGTATGTATGTACTTCTTGCTTACGTTCCGGCTTAGTAGAGAGAGCATAATGAAGAACATTTAAAAGGCTGCCCGCGGCGCTTATCCTGCGCTGTATGAGGCAGCCTTTTGCATTGTCATAACTGCGGTTCAGCCGCAAAACAGATGATATCCCAGAACCAGACATCCCACAATAAAAATCAGCGTCGTCAGCGTCTCCGGAATAAACAAAAGAAGCGTCATTCCGATCCCGAAACAAAACAGCATAAGCCCGAAGACACGTTTCATCCTGTCCCTCCGTGTATGGTTGGCTATGATTCATTCTATGCCGCTGTCCCGGACTTCATGCGCTTCTTCCTGCCGGCCGCCCGTCCGTCCTATTCTTCTGATTTCCCTGCCAGATCCTCCGCGGCCTGCATGGCCTCCGGAGATACCTCGTCCTTTTTGCCCCCGGTAAACTTATTGACAAGATCAGGAACCATATCAAGCACCTTGGTCACTGCGTCCTGCTGCTTGATGTTCACAAGCCTGGTAACGCCGTTCTGAATCACCAGCACCGCGCTGGGACTCATCTTGGCGCTCATGCCGCCTCCGCCGTTGTGTTTGGCGTTCTCCGCAAAGGAACCAGCCGCCATGCCGCAGGTCACGTCAACCAGAGGAAGAATGATCGCGTCATCCACTTTCACAGCCTCTCCCACCACGGTCTTCGTGGTCACAAACTGATCCATCCCCCGAAAAAGAGCTTCCACCGTAGTTGCAAAATGATTATCTGCCATATCTTCCTCCTCTATGCCGCCCGCCACTTTCTGAGCAGCCTTCTGAAATTTTTGTCCTTCCATACGCGAAATCCGATCAGGAGCAGGGACGCCGCCCGGATTCTTCCCTTTAAGAACAGCTCTCCCTCCAGTGCCTGTCCCTCAAACACCGGAATCACCTTAAGAGTGCGCCCGTACCATCCGTAAAACGGGCTGATCCAGGTCAGAATCTGTCCTGTGGTGCTGGGATCATCGAAGCCAAAGCAGATCCGCCCCTTTATCTTTCCCGGAAGAACGTGCTTTAAAAACCGCCCCGCCTGTTTTTTTAACAGGCTCAGCGTCTGCCGGTTATCCTGATCCTGAAAAAAAGCAAGAATTTTATCACGCTGTGCTGCCAATGTCTTTAGTTTACCACAGATTCCGCGAAATGTAACTCTGATTTTTTTCCACAGCCCTCTCAGACTGAAATCCCGCGTCAGGCCTTTTGCTTTTTGGTTCTCCGGTCTCCTGGCTTTTGTTTCCGGCTTCCTGTCCGTTTTCGGCGGCGCGACTTTTTCCTCATCCGGCTGCTTTGCTTTTTCCGGCTCCGGGCGCCCTGTCTCTTCCCGTCCGGAATGCTTTGCCTCCATGGCCGCCGGCCGTTCTGGTTCGCAAAATTCCGGAGACGCTCCTTCCCGGGCTTCTTCCCGGAATTCCGGCGGCTCCGCATCCGCTTCCTCCGATTCCTCCCCGCTGCCGCCATATAACAGCCGGTCTGCCCGTATGCCGAAAATCCGCAGCGCCACCCTCAGCTCATCCTCATACACCGCCTGAAAGAAAACCGCGTGAAGCAGCCAGCTCACCTGGGCTTTTCCTGTCAGACGACTCTCAAAGCAGCCCTCCGCCCGGTATCTGACCGGGACAAAAAGCACCGCCAGAACAGCAGCCAGAAGAATACCCAGGATTACCAGCAGCACAATCCCTGCAATTTTTAAGATTCCCAAAATCATCCCTAACATGCATTCATTCCTAACTGATGATATCCTCTTTCCAGACCTCATCGCCGTCTGCCGTTCCCGGCAGACAAAACTCTCCGGCAGTCCGGTACATATCGTCCACCATCCGGCGGACAACCTCCAGGGCCTCCCAGTATGTAACCGCTATGCCGAGAATCCGCATCTCCTGATCCCGGTACGGCGGCAGAAGAAGCATGGCCGACGGATAAATGTCAAGAATATTCTGTCCATTCTGCGGCGGGGTAATCACATACACCTCCGGCTGCAGTCTCCGATCCCGGATTCCCTGAATAATGGCAAAACGCCTGCGCTTCGCCTTTTTCCCCATGTACAGATGACTATACCAGAGCATACCCCTCTATCTCCATAATCTTCTTCAAAACATCCTTGCTTGCTTCCTTTTCCGCGGCGTCCGTACAGGCGGCCAGGCTCTGGGCGATGTATCCCCGAACCTCATCCAGAGAATGGAAATAAACGGGAAGCCTGGAAAGAACCGATGCCATGACTGCACGGGCAACCGGCTTCTGGCTTTCCTTAAGCACCGGATCCATAGCCGCAATCAATTCCCCGGCCGCCTGCTCCACATCCTGTTTTGTCACCGGAAGCTCTTCCTTTCTGTCCTCCAGAGATACAAACAGGCTGCCGGACAGCAGACGGTCCACGCACCGTCCCAGATATGCCTCCCTGTCCTCGCCTTCGGCATACTCCGGCGCCGGATTCAGTCTGGCATATTTTTCCATTGCCCGCTCCTGTAATCCCTCCAGAGCATAAAGCCTTTCTTCCATGGTTTCCGGCATCTCCTGCTCCCCGCTTTCCATAAAGGTACGGACTGCCGACAAAAGCCCCTCCGCGTCTGCTTCCTCAGATACGTTTCTCACCGCATCCTTTCCGGTCAGGCACAGCACATACAGATCGTTGATCATTTCCTGCAGCATCTGATAAAAATCAGAAAGCAGAGAAAGCTGTCCGCCAGCAAGCTCTGTCAGCTCCTGGGCGGCCAAAAAACCTTCCTTTGTCATATCCTTAAAGGAAAGTGACTTAAGCTCAGAAAGCCTGCTCCAGAGCTCCGGATACAGGCTGCTCTCTTTCTGGGCAGAATGGGCCATCGCGCTGGTTAAAAGCAGGTACACAGCGTGATCCAGGGAGTCCCTGCCACCTCCCTCGAAAACTCCCATGGCCTCCTTCACGATACTGTAAAACTTCTGACGGGTAAAGCGGACCGGCAGCTGACCGATCACATCCTGAACTCTCCGGCCGCTGTCCATGCTGCTGCTTTCCACAATAAAATCCATAAGGCTTTCCGTAAGCTCCTCATCCGTCATACTCACCGGCGGCAGATTATCTGTAAAGCGGCGCTCCGCCCTGTTTAAGGCATACTCATACACCATAAAACTGTCCGTATACCCCACAACCGCTTCCATGGCAGCCATCATCCGGCCGCGCAGCTGTTCCACCTGGGAAAGCACGTCCTGCCCCTCCAGATACTGTCCTAAAATATTCAGAAACGTCTCCGCAGACTCCTTCTGTTCTTCCGTCAGCTCCTTCCAGTCTCCTGTCAGCTCCTCCGCAAATATATAGCTGTTCAGCGCCAGCTTTGTCAGTGAATAGCTGTAGGCCGCCGAAGCCTGTTTTTTCCAACGCTGTGTCACAGAATCATCCCCCCTTGTCAACGATAATTATCCAAAATGGACCGGCGCAGAAGATCCAGCGCCTTTACCACGGCCTGCTCTCTGATTTTCGCCCTGTTTCCCTTAAACTGGCACCGCTCCACATGCACCTTGTCCTTCATATAGGTGGCAATGTAAACCAGCCCGACCGGTTTCTCCTCCGTGCCTCCGTCAGGCCCGGCAATGCCGGTCACCGCCACGCACGCATCACAGTCTGTGGCAAACACGCCGCCGGTAGCCATCTCCCTGGCTGTCTGCTCGCTGACCGCGCCGTATTTTTTCAGAGTGCTCTTGCTTACGTCCAGATACTTTCTCTTGGCCTTGTTGGAGTAGGTGATAAAGCCCTCGCGGAACACCTCGGAGGCTCCGGGCACATTCACAAGGCGTCCGGCCAGAAGCCCTCCGGTACAGGACTCTGCCGTGGTTACCGTCAGCTCATATTTTTCAAGAAGCCTGATCACCGATTCCTCCAGGGTTTCCCGCTCCTTCACAGAATACACGTAATCCCCGAACCGCCGTCTGATCTCCTTGACCACCGGCTTTACCAGCTTCTTTGCCTCTTCCTCATCCTTCGCCCCTGCAGTCACGCGGATATGAACCTCGCCGGTCTTCGCGTAGGTGGCGATGGTTGGATTGGCCTGACGGTCGATCAGATCCAGCAGCCTGTCCTCCACCTGGCTCTCTCCCATACCGCAGATCTTCACCATAGCGGAACGGATCACCTCCGGCTGAAGCTTCTCCAGGTACGGACGCACCTTGCAAAAGAACATCGGATACAGCTCTCCGGGCGGCCCGGGAAGCAGAATTGCCGTCTTCCCGTCCTTTTCCAGAATCAGTCCCGGCGCCGTGCCGTTGTCATTGTCAAGGACAATCGCCCCCTGGGGGACGATAGCCTGCTTCCAGTTATTGTCCGGAATCTCTTTGTAAATATTGTTCTTAAAATACTGTTCGATCCGCTCTCTGGTATGGGCGTCCTCCACCAGCGGGAATCCCATCACCTCCGCGCAGACCTCCTTTGTCAGATCGTCCTCCGTCGGTCCCAGGCCGCCGCCCAAAATCACCACGTCCGCCCGCTCCAGCGCCTGCCGGATCACGGCGGCCAGCCTGTCGTGGTTATCCCCCACCACCTGCTGATGATACATGGACAGGCCCAAAAGCGCACACTGCTCCGCCAGAAACTGTGTGTTGGTATTGACAATGTTGCCAAGCAAAAGCTCTGTTCCCACTGATATCAGTTCTGCAACCATCTTACATCTCCCCTTCTGTCAGCACCTTATGGTTTTTCACAATATAATCCGCCAGGGACACCACCGTCAGAATCACGGCGGCCCAGGTACAAATCAGCGTCACCATGGATAACGCCTGGATGTTCAGAATCATCAGAATCACGGCAGCCATCTGAAACACCGTCTTAAACTTACCCCAGTAGCTGGCGGCAATTACAATACCCTGCTCCGCCGCCACAAGCCGGAATCCGCTGATAATAAATTCCCGGCTCACAATGATGATCACCATCCATGCCGGAAGCTGCCCCAGCTCAATCAGGCAGATCAGCGCCGAGCACACTAAAAGCTTGTCCGCCAGCGGATCCATAAACTTGCCGAAGTTTGTGACCAGGTTGTATTTCCTGGCGATCTTTCCATCCAGCATATCCGTCAGACTGGCGGCAATAAAAATCACAGCCGCAATCATGCGGAGCGTTTTCTCCTCCCCGCCGTAAGCAAGCAGGCTCGCCACAAAAAAAGGAATCAGCAGCACACGCAGCACTGTCAGTTTATTCGGTAAATTCATCATACACCTCCCCAATCAGGTCATACTCCGAGGCTCCAGTCACCTTCACCCGCACAAAATCCCCGGACATAAAAATCTCGCCGCTGTTTACAAAGATATAGCCGTCCACATTGGGCGCATCCATATAGGTACGTCCCACATAAGCGGCCTCATCAGCCACCTTTCCCTCGATCATCACATCGAGAATCCTGCCCACCATGGACTCGGATTTTTCAAAGGCGATCTCCTGCTGAAGCTCCATGATCTCATCACGGCGCTCCTCCTTTACCTCCTCCGGAACCTGATCCGGGAAGGCTGCCGCCGGCGTATCCTCCTCCGCAGAGTAGGCAAATACTCCCAGCCGTTCAAACTCCATCTCATCGATAAACTCCAGAACCTCCTGGTGATCCTCATTCGTCTCCCCGGGAAATCCTGCAATCATGGTGGTGCGCAGCGCGATATCCGGTATCTCCCTCCGGAGCTTTCCGATCATCTCCCGCAGATCCTCCTGGCTGGTGCGCCGTCCCATACGTTTTAAAATCTGGCTGCTGGCGTGCTGAATCGGAATATCCAGATAATGGCAGACCTTTTCCTCCGTCTTAATGGCCTCAATCAGTTCATCGGTGATCTCCTCCGGATAGCAGTACTGGATCCGGATCCAGTAAATGCCGGAAATCTGCGCCAGCCGGTGCAGAAGCTCCGGAAGCATCTTCCTTCCGTAAATATCTGTTCCGTAAAGCGTGGTTTCCTGGGCCACTAAAATCAGCTCCCGCACGCCCTTTGCCGCCAGCCCCTCCGCCTCCTTCACAAGCCGCTCCATGGGCACGCTGCGGTAGCTGCCCCTCAGGCTCGGGATAATGCAGTAGGTACAGTGCTTATCACAGCCCTCGGCTATTTTCAGAAATGCGTAATATCCGCCAGTGGTAATGATCCGCTCCGCCTCCGGCTCCGGCAGGCGGTCCAGATCATGAAACGCGCTGACCGTCTCGCCGCCCAGTACACGTTTTAACACATTGGAAATCTCATCGTAGGTGGAGGTGCCCAGCACGGCGTCCACCTCCGGAATCTCGTCCAGAATCTCCTGCTTGTACCGCTGCGCCATACATCCGGTGACAATCAGCGCCCGGCATGATCCGGTTTTCTTTCGCTCCGCCATCTCCAGAATCGTATTTACACTTTCCTCCTTGGCATCGTTGATAAAGCAGCAGGTATTAATCACTATAATCTCCGCCTGTTCTTCATCGTCCGTAAAGCTGTGCCCGTCCCGGTTCAGCAGCCCCAGCATCATCTCCGTATCCACCAGATTCTTGTCGCAGCCCAGCGACACACACAATATCTTCATAAGCTCTCCCGTCAGTTTCCTCTATGGAAAGAGCCATCTCCTTTATCCTGTGTGAGACGGCTCTGCTCCTTTCTGTTATCTTCAGTTCTCTGAAACGGCGCCAGCCTGCCGCTCCGCTTCTTCTTCCTCTCTCTCCTCCTCGTCGTCCACCGTTTCAAACTCCGAGGTGGTCTCTGCGCTCTCGCTCTCTGCAATCGCCGCAAGAACGGATTCATCCTCGGCGTCCTCGCCGACGATCTTTACCTTCCCGCGGTAAAGCTCCTGAACCGCAACAGACAGCGGCTTTTTGCCGGGGCCGGCCGCAACCATGGGCTCCTCGCCGCCGATAATCTGTCTTGCGCGCTTCGCCGTGGCAAGCACGATGGAATAGCGGCTCTGTACAACCGGATGCTCTCCCGGCTCTACCTCGCTGTTTACCGCATTGATCAAATCTGTGTAAGATGGACGTAACATATGGAAATCTCCTTTCTGAAATGCGCCTGCCGCGCTGTATCAGTTCTTATAATTTTTTAATTCATTTTTCATATCTGCAATAAATCCGGAGTTTTCGGAGGTTTTCTGGTGCTGGGACTGGATCAGCCTGTGCATCTCCTCCACGCAGGCGTCCAGATCGTCGTTGACCAGCAGATAATCGTACTGATCCATGTACTCAGCCTCCTCCGCCGCGCGCCTTAACCGGTTCTGAATCACTTTCTCCGTCTCCGTGCCTCTTCCCCGCAGGCGGGCTTCCAGCTCGGCTGCGGAAGGCGGCGTCACAAAGATCAGAAGAGTATCCGGAAACCGCTCCTTCACCTTCAGGGCGCCCTGGATCTCAATCTCCAGAATCACATCCTTCCCGGCAGACATCTGGTCAAACACGTACTGCTTCGGCGTCCCGTAATAATTCCCCACATAGCAGGCGTGCTCGATCAGCTCACCGGCCTCGATCATCCGCTTAAACGCCTCCTCCGTCTGGAAGAAATACTCTCTGCCATGCTCCTCTCCCTCTCTCGGCTGTCTTGTGGTGGCCGAAATGGACAGAGCGTACCGGTCCTCGTAGCGCTTTAGCAGAGCCTTCATCAGCGTGCCCTTGCCTGCGCCGGAAAAGCCGGAAACCACTGCAAGAATTCCTTTTTCACTCATGCTTTTCTGTGCTCCTGATTGTTCTGTAATTGTTCGTAATTGTTCAGGACGGCGCGCCGTCCTGAACAGTTGCGATTATTCTATATTCTGAATCTGCTCCCGGATCTTCTCAATCTCTGTCTTAAGAGCGATGGCCCTGTCCGAAATCTCCAGATCCGTAGACTTGGAAAGAGTCGTGTTGGCCTCCCGGTTCATCTCCTGGGCGATAAAATCAAGCTTGCGCCCAACGCTCCCTCCCTGGATCAGCTCTTTTCTGGTGGCGTCAATATGGCTGCGCAGCCGCACCATCTCCTCATCCACACAGATCTTGTCGGCAAACACGGTCACCTCCGCCGCAATCCGGTTCTCATCAATAGAGGAATTCTCCAGAAACTCCCGTACCCTTTCCTCCAGCCGTCTTCTGTACTCCGCAACAATGGACGGGGCGCGCTCCGTAATAAAATCCACCAGCTCTGTCATATAATCCAGCTTGCTCAGCAGATCCTCCTTAAGCTTCTCCCCCTCCTGCTCCCTGGACTCCACAAACCGCCCGGCAGCCTCCGAAACAGCCTCGGACAGAATCTTCCAGGCGTGCTCCTCATCCTCCGGGGCCTGTTCCATCGTCAGCACCTCCGGCATCCTGGCCAGGGCTGAAACCGTCACATCATCCGCAATGCTGAACTGCTTTTCCATCTGGCGGAAATACTCCATATACTCTGCAGCCAGCGCCGCATTGTAATGAAGACAGAGATTGCCGTCGGTGTAATCCTCGTAATTGATAAACACGTCCACCTTGCCTCTCTGAATCCAGTTCTTTAAAAGGCCGCGGATCGCTGCCTCGAAATAGTTGAATTTTTTCGGCATCTTGATGCTCAGATCCAGATACCGGTGGTTCACGGCCTTGATCTCCACAGAAACCTTATATTCCGCAGTGGTAATCTCACTTCGGCCGAATCCAGTCATGCTCTTAATCATCTGACGCTTCTGCTCCTTTTGCCATAGTCGGTTATTATTATAAGTCAAATGGAAAAACAAGTCAACTTGTTCCTTGTAAAACAAGGGATAATCTTGTATAATGAGATACCAGAGTCAAA
>JAUNGW010000047.1 GCA_030524245.1 Eubacteriales bacterium | reverse complement strand
CGGGGATCCATGCCAAGATAGGGATTATCTGCCAAGTGCAGAATCTGCGATTCTATTTTATCTAATTTTTCCAGAGCTATTTCCGCACCAAAATTCTCTGCAATAGACAGGATGATCTGGTGCAGTCCAGCATCTGCTGTATCTGTTCGCAAAATTCTGTATTTTTTCATAGCAGTTTATCCTTTAAACTTTTGCGGAGCTCCTTAAATGTATCCTGGATGGGCGCAATCCTTCCGGCATTGACATCTTCTTCCGCCTCTGCGAGTATTTCTAAAAGTTCCAGACGGGATTTCATACGCCGATACTCATCATAGCCTAATGATACCGTATCTCCTCTGCCATTTACCGTGATGATAACTGCTTCTTTTCGTTCTTTGCAGCATTTTGATATTTCACTGTAATGATTTCTCAGATCCGCTGATGGACGGATTGTTTCCTGCAATAATTGCATAGGTGCACCTCCTGATCTCAAAAGTCATATTCATATTATATCATATAATGACTATTTTTCAAGGGGAGTACTAAATCCAATAATGAGAATATAAATTTTGTAAAAAAATTATAATCTCTATTGACAGAGTGACAGGGTGTCATTATAATGAGTGACATGTTGTCACACAAGGATGACATACTGTCACTCTGCCTTCAGACCACATGTGGAGGCGGGGAAGGAAAGGGGGAGGACGATGTGCCTACGGAGAGGTTTTTAAGGCTGCCGGAATCAAAAAAGCAGCTGATCCGGGAGGCGGCAATGCTGGAATTTGCGAGGGTTCCATATGATAAAGCATCCATTAACCAGATCATCCAGAACGCGGAGATATCCAGAGGGAGCTTTTATACATATTTTGAAGATAAGGAAGACCTGCTGGATTATGTTTTCTCGGACAGCTGCCAGAAGATCAGCCAGATCTGCGAGCAGGAGCTTCAGGAGAACGGCGGGGATTATATCCTGATGCTGGAGCGGCTGTTTGACCATTTTGTGGTGACGCTGAATCAGACGAGGCTTGTGATGGACGTGGCGCGGAATGTGCTTTCCCATCAGGAGGGAACGAAGATTCTGGGACTGGGAATCGGAAAGGGCGAAAAAAGCGCTCAAAAGAGCCAGGAGGAGACGTTTGAGTGGCTGTACGACCGGATTGACAAGAACCGGTTCAGGTATAAAAACAAAGAAGATTATGAGGCGCTGCTGATGATGGGAGCCACGGCGCTGATGATTTCTCTGAAGCGGTTTTATGAAGAGCCGGAGCAGTTAGACAGCATCCGGCGGATTTTTAAGAATTCCCTGGAGCTGCTGAAATACGGTGCGTACTGCAGCGAATCATATCATGAATAAAAAGAGGAGACAGCAATGAGAAAAGGACTTGTAATCGGAGGCGTGGTTGTGGTGGCTGCTGCCGCTGCGATCATATTGCCAAGAACTGTATTTAAGAAGGAGGCGCCGGTGCAGGAGACTGTGCTGCCGGTGGTGCAGGTGGAGCGCCCGCAGAACGGAACCATTGAGCTTTACCGCGATCTGGTAGGAAAGGTGGAGCCGTCGGACGTTGTTTATATTTATCCGAAGATGGCCGGAGAGGTGACTCAGGTATTTGTAAAGGCCGGAGATGTGGTGAAGGAGGGGCAGGCGATCTGCACCATCGACACCAAGCAGGTGGAGGGCGCGAGGCTGAATCTGGAAGCGGCGGAGCAGACCTTAAAGGATGCGCAGACGAACCTTTCCAGGCAGCAGGCTCTTTTCAACGCGGGAGATATTGCCAGCGCCGTGTGGGAGCAGGCACAGACCCAGGCGAAGAACGCGCAGATCAATTATGACTCCGCGAAGCTGAATTACGACAATCAGGTGGAGTATGCCAACATCACCGCCACGATCGGGGGCAAGGTGGAGGCCTGCGACATTGAGGTTCACGACAATGTGAGCGGCCAGGTGCTGCTGGCTGTGATTTCCGGCGAAGGAAGCAAGTCCGTTGCCTTCTCCGTGCCGGAGAAAATCGAAAAGCAGTTAAGCGCAGGGGATACCATTACCATTGAGAAAAACGGCAGCGAGTATACGGGAACCATCAATGAGATCAGCAGCATGATCGACGCGACCACAGGCCTTTTCAAGGTGAAGGCCTCTGTGGAGGATGGAGACGCCATTCCCACAGGCTCGTCGGTGAAGCTTTATGTGACCGCGGAAAAAGCCGAGAATGTGATGACCATTCCGGTGGACGCCGTTTATTATTCCGGCGGCGACGCCTATGTTTACACCTGTGAGGACGGAACGGTCCACCAGACGGATGTGGAGGTGGGAATTTATGATTCCGAGCGCGCCCAGATTTTGTCCGGCATCACTATGGACGATCAGGTGATCACAACCTGGAGCTCTGAGCTTTACGAGGGCTCCCGGGTTCAGACAGCTGACGGGCAGGCAGAATAATTTCAGGAGGAGACAGCGATGGGTTTAACAAAATTAGTCCTGAGACGGCCTGTGACTACGGTGCTGGTTGTCCTGTGCCTGATTGTATTCGGCGTCCAGTCGATTTTTTCTTCCAAGCTGGAGCTGATGCCGGCCATGGATATGCCGATGCTGATTGTCATGACCGTATACCCGGGAGCCAGCCCGGAGGACGTCAATGACCTGGTGACAACGGAGATTGAAGATGAGATCGGTTCCTTAAGCGGAATTGATACGGTGCAGTCCATGTCCATGGACAACACATCCCTGGTGATCATTCAGTATGATTACGGCAAGGATATTGACGAGGCCTATGATGATCTGAAAAAGAAAATGGATATCATAGAGGCGTCCCTGCCGGATGACTGCCAGACGCCGATTATTGCCGAGATGAACATTGATGAGATGGCTGCCATGAGTCTTTCCATCAACCATAAAACAGAGACAAATCTCTACAACTATGTGAATAATACCATTGTACCGGAGCTGGAGAAGATCACCTCCGTTTCAGACGTCAGCGTCAGCGGCGGCCAGGAGGAGTATGTAAGGGTGGAGCTGATTCCGGAGAAGCTGGATCAGTACCATCTGACCATGAGCTCCCTGGTAAGCGCCATCGGAAGCTCTGATTTCACCTATCCGGCGGGCGATACCATTGTGGGCGGACAGAAGCTTTCCGTCAGCGCCGGTATGGAATACAGCACCATGGACGCGCTGAAAAGCCTGCCGGTTACCCTTGGAAACGGTAATGTGATCAATCTGGAGGATGTGGCCAATATCGGCTACGCAAAGGAGGAGGCCACAGGCGTGGCGCGGTACAACGGGCTGGATACGGTGTCTGTCAGCATCATGAAGCAGCAGAGCGCCGCGGCTATGGATGTATCTAAATCCGTCAACAGCGTGCTGAATACACTGAAGGCCAATGATCCGGATCTGAACGCGGTGGTGGTATACGACAGCAGCGACAGCATTTCCTCTTCTCTGGAGAGCGTATGGCAGACTATGATCATGGCGATTGTGGTATCCATGATTATCATTTTCCTGTTCTTCGGAGAGATCAAGGCTTCCCTGATTGTAGGAACCTCCATTCCGATTTCGATTATGACGGCCCTGATTCTTATGCGGGTCATGGGCTTTACCTTAAACGTGGTTACGCTGTCAAGCCTTGTGCTCGGTGTAGGTATGATGGTGGATAACTCCATCGTGGTGCTGGAAAGCTGCTTCCGTTCCACGGAAGGCAAGGGCATCGTAGGATACCGGGAGGCGGCCTTAAAGGGCAGCGGCATTGTGCTGCAGTCCATCATCGGCGGAACGCTGACAACCTGTGTGGTATTCTTCCCGCTGGCTATGCTGGCAGGACTGACCGGGCAGATGTTTAAGCCCCTTGGCTTTACGATTATTTTCTGTCTGACGGCGTCCCTGATCAGCGCCATGACCATTGTGCCGCTGTGCTACTGCATGTACCGGCCCCAGGAGAAGGAAAACGCCCCGGTGGGCGGCCTGATCCGTGCCATGCAGCAGGGCTACCGGAATATTATGAAGGTGCTGCTGCCGAAGAAGAAAACGGTTATTTTCACCTCGATTGCGCTTCTGGTGGTTTCTCTGTGGATGGCCAGCCAGCTGCGCATGGAGCTGATGGTGGCGGATGATACGGGAACCATCAGCGTAAGCATCGAGACGCGTCCCGGCATGACCGTGGAAGAGAATGACAGGATATACCGGAAGGTGGAGGAGATTGTGTCGGCAGATGCGGATCTTGATTCCTACATGCTTTCTTCCGGCGGAAGCGGCATGGCCAGCGCCATGGGCGGCGGCGCAACCCTGACGGCCTACTTAAAGGACGACCGGTCCAGAGAAACCGATGAGGTTGTAAAAGAATGGAAACCATTGCTTAATCAGGTGGCAGGCGCTAATATAACAGTAGAAGCCTCCTCCTCCATGTCCATGATTTCCACCGGAGGCGGCGTGGAGTATATTCTCCAGGGAGCCCAGTACGATGAAGTGAAGGAGGCCTCCGATGCGATTACGGAGGAGCTTTTGCAGAATCCGGAGGTGACCAGGGTAAGCTCCAGCCTGGAAAATGCGGCCCCGGTAGTAAGGCTGGATATTGACGCGGTGAAGGCCAGTGCGGAAAATATCACGCCCATGCAGATTGCCGGCGCCGTCAGCAGCATCCTTGGCGGCACGGAGGCGACGACCCTTAAGGTGGACGGCGAGGAGGTCAGCGTTCAGGTGGAGTATCCGTCTGACGAATACGATACCATCGATGAGCTTCAGGGCATTGTGCTGACAAACAATGCGGGCGGCTCTGTGGCGCTGACGGATGTGGCGGACATCAGCTTTAAGGACAGCCCGTCCACTATTGTAAGAAAGAACAAGCAGTATCAGGTGACGATTTCCGGCGATTTAAACACCGAGGATCCGAGACAGATCGACGCCATTGAGACGCAGCTTTACAATGATGTGGTTGCCAAGCATATGGGGCCGAACATCACCCGCGCGGCCAACTCCACGGACGAGGCTATGATGGAGGAGTTCACAAACCTGGGGCTGGCGATTCTGACGGCGGTATTTCTGGTATTTGTCGTGATGGCTGCGCAGTTTGAGTCTCCGAAGTTCTCGCTGATGGTTATGACGACGATTCCGTTCTCCCTGATCGGCTCCTTCGGACTTTTGTACCTGTGCGACGTGCCGATCAGCATGGTTTCCCTGCTGGGCTTTCTGATGCTGGTAGGTACGGTGGTAAACAATGGTATCCTTTACGTGGATACGGCCAACCAGTACCGGCAGACCATGGATATGGAGACGGCTCTGATTGAGGCCGGCGCCACCCGTCTGCGTCCGATTCTGATGACCACGCTGACCACTATTGTGGCGATGATTCCCATGGCCATGGCGTACGGCGACAGCGGAAAATCTCTGCAGGGCCTGGCGCTGGTGGACATGGGCGGCCTGATTGCCTCTACGGTTCTGGCGCTTTTGATGCTGCCGGTATATTATGCCCTGCTCAACAAAAAGAGAAAGCCGGAGCCAAGCTACGACTGACGACAGCAGGCCTGCAACAGATCAGTAAGATTCCGATGATGGGAGGGAACCGAATGAAAATCTGGAAACCGGCATTGTCTCTGGGACTGGCGGGTGCCCTGACAGCGGCTTATGCCTTCGGGGCATACGCCGCCAGCCCGGAATTTGCCCGCACTCCGGAGGAGTGGGCGAGACTGAGGGACAATGTGATGGAATACGATGAGCTGGAGGATCTGATTGCCGAGTACAATGTGACGGTTCAGACAAACCAGCTGGATTACAATGAGTTTAAGCGGGAATACGGCACAACGAAGGACGATGTGTCGCAGAAATACCGCGATATGGCGGATGAGATTTACGCAAGTCTTGAGTACCCGGATACGGACGATCCCACCTACGGCATGATGGTGGCATCGGTGCTGAATGCGGAGCTTCAGGCGAAAAACATGGAAAAACAGGCGGATGACAATCTGCAGGACAGCGAGATCGTCTGGCTGGGCTACAGGCAGGCGGAAAAAACTCTGGTGACAGTTGCCCAGACCAATATGGTCACCTATGAGAAGGATCGTCTGGCAGTCAGCCAGGCGGAGCTTGCGGCGGCTCAGGCGCGTCTTTCCTTAAGCAGCGCCCAGACCAGAGAGGCCATCGGCACCGCCACCCGGACGGATGTGCTGAATGCCCAGGAGGCGGTTCAGAATGCGGACCGGGCGGTGGAGTCGGCAAAATCCTCCGTGAAGACGGTTCGCCAGAAGCTTCAGGTGATGACAGGCTGGAGCTACAGCGACAGCCCGGAAATCCGGGACGTGCCGGCGTCGGATCTGTCCAGAATTGACGGGATGAATCCGGCGGCGGACAGGGAAAAGGCCATAGAAAATAATTATGCCTTAAAGATCAATAAAAAGAAGCTGGCCAATGCGGAGGCCTCCGAAACAAAGGAGTCTCTGCAAAAGACCATCGCGGACAACGAGCAGAAGATCGGCTCCGCCCTGGTAACCAGCTACCAGAATGTGCTGGCCGCGAAGCTGGCGTACGATCAGGCGGCGGCGGATCTGGAGCTGGAAAACAGAAATCTGGCAAGCCTGCAGCTTCAGTATGCCCAGGGCAATGCCAGCAGATCCCAGCTGGAGAACCAGCAGTATACGGTTCAGGCAAAGGAGCTGGCCCTTAAGGCCGCAGACTTAAGCTTGTTCCAGACCATGGAAACCTATGACTGGGCGGTCAACGGCCTTGCGGCCGTATCCTAGACGGAGGTGGCATGACATGAAGCTTTGCAGACAGATTGTGACAGCGGCGGCAGTGACAGCGGCGATGCTTCTGGCGCCGGCGCAGGTGCTGGCGGGCGCTGCGCCTACCGGTCCCGGAGCGGAGCCGGAGGCGCCTGCCTACAGTCAGGAGGAGCTGGCCCGGTATGAGGACAACGTGCTGGAATATGACGAAATCGCATACCGGGTTCGCACCCATAACCCGACTATCGCGCCGCTATGGGAAACCTACGAGGATACAAAGAAGGATTACCAGAGCATGGTGACAGAGCTGGAAAGCCAGTATAAGGTGGTAAAGGATATGGCGGACAGCTATATTTCCGCCGGACAGCTGATGGGCAGCGCGGCCCTGGTTTCCAGCGGCCGCCAGCTGGATAAAAGCTACCGTCAGATTGTGAACGGGATGCGGGACGCGGTGAAGGACTGGGACACCAATAAGACGGCTACCAGCACCATCCGCCGGTATGAGCGGCAGATGATCCAGGGAGCCCAGCAGGCCATGATCGGCTATGAGAGCATTCTGCAGAACATGGATACCCTGCAGACCATGGTGGATTTGTATCAGCGCCAGTATGATATGTATAACCGGATGCAGGGGCTTGGCCTGGCTACAGGCAGGGATGCGCTGGGGGCCTATACTTCTCTTTTGTCGGCCCGGTCTCAGCTGGCATCCCTGCAGAGCCAGCAGGACAGCATCAGACGGACGCTCTGCGAGCTGCTGGGCTATGACCCGGACGCCAATCCGGATATCCGTCCGCTTCCTGCCTTCGATATGTCCCGTGTTTTGGCCATGAACCTGGAGGAAGACACGAAAAAGGCCATCGGCAACAATTATACGCTGATCAGCCAGCGTACCTCGGCGGCAGGCAAGACCAACGCGCAGATTGAAAACCGCAGCAGGATGCTCGATGAGGGAGACCAGAAGGTGACTATAGAGATGCAGCGGCTTTACCAGGATGTGATGGACAAAAAAGCAGCCTGGGAGGCGGCCTCCACAGGACTTGCGGCGGCGGAGGCAGGCTTTGGAGCGGCGAACAGACAGTACGAATACGGCCTGATATCCGAGGCCCAGTATATCGGACTGCAGCTGTCTTATTATCAGAAAAAGGCTGCGGCTGGCACAGCCGCATTAAGCCTGTGGCAGGCCATGGAGACCTACGATTGGGGCGTTGCCGGCTTTGCCGCGGTGGAATAAAACGGAAATAAGCGAAATGCGAAATCAATGTCAGGACGATGGTTCTCCAGCAGGAGAAAATCGTCCTGATTTATGCTGTTTTCCAGAACCCTGCGGCTGCTTGCGGGAATTTCCCCGCAGGCGGCGTCCACGAAGCAGAACCGCGGGTAGAGCACGCACCACCAGTTGCGGCCGTCCCCATTTCCAAGGATGATGCGCACCGCGTCATAGGTGCCGCAGGGGAAGACAAAATCCCCGTAGACCCTGGTGGGAAAGTAGGACGGCGCAAGCGAAAGCCTTGCGCCGTAGGAAAAGCCGCGTTTTGCCAGATAGGCGCCGGCCAGGCTCTCCACCTGCGCCCGGTGCCCGTTAAAAAAAACCGCGGTTTCTTCTTTTCCATCGGTTTCCTTTGTGTTGGCCGCCACGTAATCCAGAATCAGGCTGCGGACCTCGAGCTTGACCTGCTGATCCGCCTGGCTGTCGCTGTTGGCCAGAATGTGAAACCGCAGAATGGACGGGGCCAGCCGTCCGGCCAGGGCTTCCCGGCTTTCCTGCAGGCGGCTCATGGAGAGCAGCAGGCCGAAAAGCAGAAGGAAAAGTCCCAGGCAGGCATCTTTTTTCCATAGCATTTCTTTTTTCATCACGGAAATCCTCCATTTTCTGTTTTTAATTATTGACAATTATGATATAATTAAACATAAATTTGAAAATCTGAGGGGAAATTCCATGGACAAGAAACGAGTAGCAGTCCTGTTCGGCGGGCAGTCCTCTGAGCATGTGGTATCCTGCATGTCAGCGGAGAATGTGATCAGCCAGATCGACCAGGATAAATATAATATACTTCTGATCGGCATTACGGAGGAGGGGCACTGGCTGAAGACGGAGTCGGCGCAGGACATCCATACCGGAGCCTGGAGACAGGGACGCACGGAGGCGGTGATCATTCCGGACGCTGTGCGCCGGTCTGTGATTTTCAGAGATGAAAACGGCTACCGGGAGGAACGGATCGATGTGATTTTTCCGGTGCTTCACGGTCTGTACGGAGAGGACGGCACGGTGCAGGGGCTGTTTTCCCTGGCCGGGATTCCTTATGTGGGCTGCGGTGTTCTGGCGTCCGCCGTTTCCATGGATAAGCTTTATACGAAGATTATTGTGGACGATCTTGGCATCCGTCAGGCAGCCTATGAGCCGGTGATGGCCTGGGAGATGAAAAAGGATATGGACGGCGTCATCAGCCGTGTGGAGAAGCGGTTCTCCTATCCGGTATTTATAAAGCCCTCCAATGCAGGCTCCTCCCGCGGCGTCAGCAAGGCGGAGAACAGAGAGGAGCTGGAAGCCGGCCTTAAGGAGGCGGCCCGCCATGACAGGAAGATCCTGGTTGAGGAGACCATTGTGGGCCATGAGGTGGAGTGCGCGGTTTTAGGAGGCGGCACAAAGCCGGTGGCGGCGTCCGGTGTGGGCGAGATTCTGGCGGCTGCGGATTTCTATGATTTTGACGCCAAGTATTACAATGCGGAGTCAAAAACCGTGATCAATCCGAAGCTTCCCGGAGACGCCGCGGAGCAGGTGAGAAAGGCGGCCTGCCGGATTTTCAACGCCGTGGACGGCTACGGTCTGTCTCGGGTTGATTTCTTTGTGACAGACGCGGGAGAGGTCGTGTTTAATGAGATCAATACCATGCCTGGCTTTACAGCCATCAGCATGTATCCGATGCTTTGGGAGGCCGCCGGCATTTCTAAAAGGGAGCTGACCAACCGGCTGCTTACTCTGGCCTTTGAGAGGGAATAAGTCATGATGGAGACAGATAAAAATGCTCCGGTAGGAGTCTTCGATTCCGGCGTAGGCGGTCTGACGGTGGTCCGGGAGATCATGCGGCAGATTCCGGAGGAGCGTATTGTATACTTTGGAGACACGGCCCGGGTGCCCTACGGCAGTAAATCCGCGGACACGGTGATCCGCTATTCCAGGCAGATTATCCGGTTTCTGCAGACGAAGAAGGTCAAGGCCATTGTGATCGCCTGCAACACAGCCAGCGCCTGCGCTCTGGATGTGGTGGCAGAGGAGACGGATATTCCGGTGATCGGCGTGATCAACGCGGGAGCCAGAACGGCGGTTGGGGCCACCCGAAACGGAAGGATCGGCGTTATCGGCACGGAGGCTACCATCGGAAGCGGCATTTACACCAGAGTGATGCAGCGGCTGCGGCCGGATATCCAGGTGGCCGGAAAGCCCTGTCCGCTGTTTGTTCCGCTGGTAGAGGAGGGACTTCTGCACGATTCGGTGACGGACGAGATTGCTTCCCGGTACTTAAGCAGCCTGAAGGAGAAGTACATTGACACTCTTGTGCTCGGCTGCACCCATTATCCGCTGCTCCGCTCTACGCTGAGGAGGCTGATGGGAGAGGACGTGGTGCTTGTAAACCCGGCCTACGAGACAGCCATCGAATTAAAGGGGCTTTTGCAGGAGCGGGGGCTTGGCCGGGATCCGGAGGCGCCCCTGGAGGGCGAGCAGTATCAGTTTTACGTCAGCGACCTGGCGGAGAAGTTCACCAGCTTCGCGACCTCCATTCTGCCCGGAGCGGTAAAGGAAACAAGAAAAATTGACATTGAGAATTATTGAGAAGCGCCTGGAGGGGCACATATGACGAAAGATGTTATTGTAAGGATCAGCGGCTTCCAGGACATGGAAGGGGAGCAGGACGGCGTTGAGGTCATCACCGCCGGAAGCTACTATATGAAAAACGGCCGGCACTATATTGTGTATGAGGAGCTGATGGACGGCTTCGGCGAAAAGACCCGCAACGTCGTGAAGGTTTCCCCGGACAAGCTGGATATCATAAAAAGCGGCGCCGTCAGAGCGCATCTTGTTTTTGAGACAGACAAGAAGGCCGTTTCCCACTACGCCACGCCCATGGGGGAGATGGTGGTGGGCATGTCCACAAACAGGATCAACCTGGAAGAGCAGGAGGACAGCCTGCGGCTTCTGGTGGATTATTCTCTGGAAATCAACTACGATCATGTGTCGGACTGCAGTATTACGATGGACGTCTGCTCCAGAGCCAGCGCGAATCTGGAGCTGCAGGCATAAAGATATGAAAATGGGCTGCCTCTTTTGGCAGCCCATTGCGTGTGATTACTTATTTTCTTTTTTGTCTTTTTTAAATCTGGCAAGGAATCCCCTGATCCCTTTTGGCTGTGCCGGCTGAGCCGGAATACCGCCGCGGACGCTGAGCACCTGCGTGATGTAGATGCCGCTGATGGCCACCTTGGCTTCGGTCTTGACCGGGAGGATGCCAAACGCATGCTCGTCCGCCATAAGCGTCATAACCTTCGGGCCAACCTTGGCCTTGACTACGGGAACCTTGGCCCAGCGCATATACCTGGGGGTCTGCTCGTAAACCATCTTGGGCAGGCCGGAGTCCTTGATCTTCATCCGTTTCTTGTCGATAACCAGCATGGAAACCACCTGGCGGGAGGCCTCCAACAGCTGCTGCTGCTCCACCTGGCGCTTCTCCAGCCTGCGTCCGAGGAAATAGAGGACGGCCAGAGCAATAGCCGCAATGACAAGGATGATCAGTAAAACATTTAAAATTGTGCTTAACACGGGGTATACCTCCATCGCGTTCAATTATGTAACAGGACACACCTGTTTCAATAGTATAACATTTTCTGATAAAAAATGCAAGGAAAAAATGCTTGACACCTTGACACCACTATGATATTATGGAGTGTGCACTATTGTGGCGTCATGGGCTTTTTATGCCCAAAAACGCCGGAAAATTGATTAGAAAACAGGGGTGAAACGTCAATGGAGAAAAGCAGAATGCGTCCGGTAACCTCCGGAAAGAGCGTTAGAATGAGCTACTCAAGACAGAAGGAAGTTCTTGAGATGCCGAACCTGATTGAGATTCAAAAAGACTCCTATCAGTGGTTCCTCGATGAAGGCCTGAAAGAGGTATTTGAAGATATCTCCCCAATCTCTGATTTTGCAGGACATCTGAGCCTGGAATTCGTAGATTTTACATTATGCAAGGATGAAGTCAAATACACCATCGAAGAATGCAAGGAACGCGACGCAACCTACGCGGCGCCGCTGAAGGTACGTGTGCGGCTTTATAATAAGGATAAAGAAGAAATCAACGAGCATGAGATTTTCATGGGCGACCTTCCGCTGATGACCGATACGGGATCCTTTGTGATCAACGGCGCAGAGCGTGTTATCGTAAGCCAGCTTGTGCGTTCCCCCGGCATTTATTACGGCATCAGCCATGATAAGATCGGCAAGGAACTTTACTCCTGTACGGTGATTCCCAACCGCGGCGCATGGCTCGAGTATGAGACGGACTCCAATGACATTTTCTATGTACGTGTAGACCGGACCCGCAAGGTTCCGGTGACGGTTCTGGTTCGTGCCCTCGGGTACGGAACGAACGCTGAGATCATTGATCTGTTCGGCGAGGAGCCGAAGCTTCTGGCAAGCTTTGGAAAGGACACCTCCGAGAATTACCAGGACGGCCTTTTGGAGCTGTACCGCAAGATCCGTCCCGGCGAGCCTTTATCCGTTGATAGTGCAGAGAGCCTGTTAAACAGCATGTTCTTTGACCCGCGTCGTTACGACCTGGCCAAAGTCGGCAGATATAAATTCAACAAAAAGCTTCATTTCAAGAACCGCATCAAGGGCCATGTGCTGGCGGAGGATGTGGTGGATACGGAGACCGGCGAGGTTCTGGCTGAGGCGGGAACCACGGTGGATAAGGAGCTTGCGGAGACTCTGCAGAATTCTGCAGTGGCCTTCGTGATGATCCAGGGGCCGGACCGCAACCACAAGGTCCTGTCCAACCTGATGGTGGATCTGGCTGCTTATGTGGACTGTGATCCGAAGGAGCTGGGCGTTACGGAGTTAGTATACTACCCGGTGCTCAAAACTATTCTGGAAGAAGCTGGCCAGGATCAGGAGGCTTTAAAGGACCTGATCCGCCGCAATGTGACGGAGCTGATTCCGAAGCACATTACCAAGGAAGATATTATCGCTTCCATTAACTACAACATGCACCTTGAGGGTGAGATCGGCAATTCCGACGATATCGACCATCTGGGCAACCGCCGGATCCGCGCCGTTGGCGAGCTTTTGCAGAACCAGTACCGGATCGGCCTGTCCCGTATGGAGCGTGTGGTGAGAGAGCGTATGACCACCCAGGATATGGACGGCATTACGCCTCAGTCCCTGATCAACATTAAGCCGGTGACTGCCGCGGTGAAGGAGTTCTTCGGAAGCTCCCAGCTGTCTCAGTTCATGGATCAGAACAATCCGCTGGCGGAGCTGACCCACAAGCGGCGTCTGTCCGCGCTGGGACCTGGCGGTCTGTCCAGAGACCGTGCGGGATTCGAGGTCCGTGACGTACATTACACCCATTACGGACGTATGTGCCCCATCGAGACTCCTGAGGGACCGAACATTGGTCTGATCAACTCTCTGGCAACCTATGCCCGGGTGAATCAGTACGGCTTTATCGAGGCTCCCTACCGGATCGTGGACAAGACAGATCCCATGAACCCAGTGGTTACGGACGAGGTGGTTTACTTAACCGCTGACGAAGAGGATAATTTCGTGGTGGCTCAGGCGAACGAGCCGCTGGATGAGGACGGACACTTCATTCACACCAATGTATCCGGCCGTTTCCGTGAGGAGACCTCCGAGTTCCAGAAAAAAGCCATTGACCTGATGGACGTTTCCCCGAAGATGGTATTCTCTGTGGCGACCTCCATGATCCCGTTCCTGGAGAACGATGACGCGAACCGTGCGCTGATGGGCTCCAACATGCAGCGTCAGGCTGTGCCGCTTCTGTCCACGGAGGCTCCCGTTGTGGGAACCGGTATCGAGGCGAAGGCGGCTGTTGACTCCGGCGTCTGCGTGGTTGCGAAGCATGCCGGCGTTGTGGAGCGCTCCGCTTCCAACGAGATTATCATCAGAAGAGATGACAACGGCGACCGTGATGTATATCACCTGACCAAGTTTAAGAGAAGCAACCAGTCCAACTGCTACAACCAGAAGCCTATCGTTTACAAGAACGACCATGTGGAGGCCGGCGAGGTGATCGCGGACGGTCCGTCCACCCAGAACGGCGAGATCGCTCTTGGAAAGAACCCGCTGATCGGATTCATGACCTGGGAGGGCTACAACTACGAGGATGCGGTTCTTCTGTCCGAGCGGCTGGTGCAGGAGGATGTTTATACCTCTGTTCATATTGAGGAGTACGAGGCGGAAGCCCGCGACACCAAGCTGGGGCCGGAGGAGATTACCCGCGACGTTCCCGGCGTGGGCGATGACGCTCTGAAGGATCTGGATGAGAGAGGTATTATCCGTATCGGCGCCGAGGTACGCGCCGGCGATATCCTGGTGGGCAAAGTTACGCCCAAGGGAGAGACGGAGCTGACCGCAGAGGAGCGGCTGCTGCGCGCTATCTTCGGCGAGAAGGCAAGAGAGGTCCGCGACACCTCCCTGAAGGTGCCTCACGGCGCATACGGCATTATTGTGGATGCAAAGGTATTTACAAGAGAGAACGGCGATGAGCTGGCTCCCGGCGTGAACCAGACTGTCCGCATCTATATTGCCCAGAAGCGTAAGATCTCCGTGGGCGACAAGATGGCAGGCCGTCACGGAAACAAGGGTGTGGTTTCCCGCGTGCTTCCTGTGGAGGATATGCCCTTCCTGCCCAACGGACGTCCTCTGGACATTGTGCTGAACCCCTTAGGCGTGCCGTCACGAATGAATATCGGACAGGTGCTGGAGATCCACTTAAGCCTGGCTGCGAAGGCGCTTGGCTTCAATATTTCCACGCCGGTATTTGACGGGGCGAACGAGATTGACATTATGGATACCCTGGAGGTTGCCAACGACTACGTAAACAGCTCCTGGGAGGAATTTGAAGAGAAATACAAAGATACCCTGAAACCGGAAGTGATGGATTATCTGGAGGAGCATCTGGACCACAGAGAGCTGTGGAAGGGCGTGCCCTTAAGCCGCGACGGAAAGGTAAGACTCCGCGACGGACGTACCGGCGAGTACTTTGACAGCCCGGTTACCATCGGCCACATGCACTACTTAAAGCTTCATCACCTGGTTGACGATAAGATTCACGCACGTTCCACCGGCCCATACTCCCTGGTTACCCAGCAGCCTCTGGGCGGCAAGGCGCAGTTCGGCGGACAGCGTTTCGGTGAGATGGAGGTTTGGGCTCTTGAGGCGTACGGCGCGTCCTACACCCTGCAGGAGATCCTGACCGTCAAGTCCGATGATGTGGTTGGACGTGTGAAGACCTACGAGGCCATCATCAAGGGCGAGAATATCCCTGAGCCGGGCATTCCGGAGTCCTTCAAGGTTCTGCTGAAGGAGCTGCAGTCCCTCGGCCTGGATGTGCGTGTGCTCCGTGACGACAATACGGAGGTGGAGATCGGCGAGAACGTGGATTACGGCGAGACCGACCTGCGCGCCATCATTGAGGGCGATCACCGCCATGGCCAGGAGGAGTCCTATGGAGATTACGGCTATCAGACCCAGGAGTTTGAGGGCGGAGAGCTGGTTGACGTGGATGAGGACAGCAGTGATGATGACTTTGATGAGGATGGGGATTTCATGGATATGGATTCCAACGACTCTGACGAAGAATAATAGAAGGGAGTATCGCTCATGCCTGAGACAAATGAAACTTATCAGCCATTGACATTTGACGCCATTAAGATTGGCCTGGCTTCCCCGGAAAAGATTCTGGAGTGGTCCCACGGTGAGGTAAAGAAGCCGGAGACCATCAACTACCGTACCTTAAAGCCGGAGCGGGACGGCCTGTTCTGCGAGCGTATTTTCGGACCCAGCAAGGACTGGGAGTGTCACTGCGGCAAATACAAAAAAATCCGCTATAAAGGTGTAATCTGCGACCGCTGCGGCGTGGAGGTAACCAAGGCCAGCGTCCGCAGAGAGCGTATCGGCCATATCCAGCTGGCCGCTCCTGTTTCCCATATCTGGTATTTCAAGGGAATTCCCAGCCGGATGGGACTGATCCTGGATATCTCCCCGAGAGTCCTGGAGAAGGTGCTGTACTTCGCGTCCTACATCGTTCTGGACAAGGGAAGCACCAGCCTGCAGTATAAGCAGGTGCTGTCTGAGAAGGAGTACCGGGAAGAGGTTGAGAAGTGGGGCTACGGAAGCTTCCGCGTAGGGATGGGCGCCGAGTCCATTCTGGAGCTTCTGCGCGCCATCGATCTGGAGAAGGAGTCCGCGCAGCTGAAGAAAGAACTGAAGGATTCCAGCGGCCAGAAGCGGGCGCGGATCATCAAGCGCCTTGAGGTTGTGGAGGCATTCCGCAATTCCGGAAACAAGCCGGAGTGGATGATCATGACCGTGATTCCGGTGATCCCGCCGGATATCCGTCCGATGGTACAGCTGGACGGCGGCCGTTTCGCGACCTCTGACTTAAACGATTTATACAGAAGAATCATCAACAGAAACAACCGTCTGGCCCGTCTTCTGGAGCTGGGCGCACCGGATATCATTGTCCGCAACGAGAAGCGCATGCTGCAGGAGGCTGTGGACGCGCTGATCGACAACGGCAGAAGGGGCCGTCCTGTAACCGGCCCGGGCAACAGAGCCCTCAAGTCCCTTTCCGATATGCTGAAGGGCAAGCAGGGACGTTTCCGTCAGAACCTGCTTGGTAAGCGAGTTGACTATTCCGGCCGTTCCGTTATCGTGGTTGGACCGGAGTTAAAGATCTACCAGTGCGGTCTGCCCAAGGAGATGGCCATCGAGCTGTTCAAGCCCTTTGTTATGAAGGAGCTGGTGCAGAACGGCACCGCCCACAACATCAAGAGCGCAAAGAAGATGGTGGAGCGTCTTCAGACTGAGGTCTGGGATGTGCTGGAGGATGTAATCAAGGAGCATCCGGTTATGTTAAACCGTGCGCCTACCCTGCACAGACTTGGTATTCAGGCCTTTGAGCCGATCCTGGTAGAGGGTAAGGCCATTAAGCTGCATCCGCTGGTATGTACCGCGTTCAACGCGGACTTCGACGGCGACCAGATGGCAGTGCATCTGCCGCTGTCCGTGGAAGCGCAGGCGGAGTGCCGGTTCCTGCTTCTGTCTCCCAACAACCTGTTAAAGCCGTCTGACGGTGGTCCGGTGGCAGTTCCGTCCCAGGATATGGTTCTCGGAATTTACTATCTGACCCAGGAGCGTCCCGGCGCAAAGGGAGAAGGCAAGGTGTTTAAGAGCGTCAACGAGGCGATCCTTGCTTATGAGAACGGCAGCGTAACCCTGCACTCACGGATCAAGGCCCGCGTGACAAAGACCATGCCGGACGGCACGGTGAAGACCGGCGTTGTGGAGTCTACTGTGGGACGTTTCATTTTCAATGAAATTATTCCGCAGGATCTTGGCTTTGTGGACAGAACCGTGGAGGGCAACGAGCTTTTGATGGAGGTTGACTTCCATGTGGGCAAGAAGCAGTTAAAGAAGATCCTGGAGAAGGTTATCAACGTGCACGGCGCTACTCAGACTGCTGTGACGCTGGACGATATCAAGGCTATCGGCTATAAGTATTCGACCAGAGCGGCCATGACCGTATCCATTTCCGATATGACGGTGCCCGAGTCCAAGCCCAGGCTGATTGCTGAGGCGCAGGCTACGGTTGACCGGATCGCCAAGAACTACCGACGCGGCCTGATCACCGAGGAGGAGCGTTACAAAGAGGTTATCGAAACCTGGAAGAACACGGACGATCAGCTGACCCATGATCTGCTGACCGGCCTGGACAAATACAACAACATCTACATGATGGCTGACTCCGGAGCCCGTGGTTCCGATAAGCAGATCAAGCAGCTGGCAGGTATGCGCGGACTGATGGCAGATACCACCGGCCACACCATCGAGCTGCCGATCAAATCCAACTTCCGTGAGGGTCTTGACGTACTGGAGTACTTCATTTCCGCGCACGGAGCAAGAAAGGGTCTGTCCGATACGGCTCTGCGTACGGCTGACTCCGGTTACCTGACCCGCCGTCTGGTTGACGTGTCCCAGGATCTGATTGTCCGGGAGGTTGACTGCTGCGAGGGCAGGGATATTCCGTATATGGAGATCAAGGCCTTTGCGGACGGCAAGGAAACCATCGAGAGTCTCCAGGAGCGTATTACAGGACGTTATATCGCCGAGACCATCACGGATCCCGATACGGGAGAGGTTGTGATCAAGGCAAACCATATGTGCACCCCGAAGCGCGCGGCGGCTGTTATGGAAGTGCTTGAGAAGCTGGGACGCGATTCTGTAAAGATCCGTACCGTGCTGACCTGTAAGTCTCATATCGGCGTCTGCTCCAAGTGCTACGGAGCCAACATGGCTACCGGCCAGCCGGTTCAGGTAGGCGAGGCAGTCGGCATCATCGCCGCGCAGTCCATCGGTGAGCCTGGTACACAGCTGACCATGCGTACGTTCCATACGGGCGGCGTTGCCGGCGGCGATATCACACAGGGTCTTCCCCGTGTCGAGGAGCTGTTTGAGGCGCGTAAGCCGAAGGGTCTTGCCATCATCTCCGAGTTCGGAGGCGTGGTGACCTTAAAGGATACAAAGAAAAAGCGTGAGATCGTTGTCACCGACACCGAGAGCGGCAATTCCAAGACCTACCTGATCCCCTACGGATCCAGGATCAAGGTTCAGGATGAGCAGGTGATCGAGGCCGGCGACGAGCTGACCGAGGGTAGCGTAAATCCCCACGACATCTTAAAGATCAAGGGTGTCCGTGCCGTACAGGATTACATGATCCAGGAGGTACAGCGTGTATACCGTCTTCAGGGCGTGGAAATCAATG
>JAUNGW010000046.1 GCA_030524245.1 Eubacteriales bacterium | reverse complement strand
ACGCTGTTTTTCCCAACGGGACTGTCCGGCTTCATACGCCGCCTTTCTCTGAAAGCTCCTCCTCGATCCGCATAAGCTGGTTATACTTGGCCACCCGCTCTGACCGGCAGGGCGCGCCCGCCTTGATCCATCCGCTGTTGACAGCTACCGCCAGATCCGCGATAAAAGCGTCCTCTGTCTCCCCGCCCCGGTGGGAAATGACAATCTGATAACCAGCATTTTTCGCCTTCTCAATGACCTCAAGGCTTTTCGTCAGGGTTTGGGCCTGGTCCGTCTTCACCAGCACAGCATTGGCGCAGCCCTCCCGGACTCCCCGTTCCATCCGTCCAGTATCTGACTTAAACAGCCCGCCTCCCGTCAGCTGTATCCGGTCTCCCAGCTCCCTTGTCAGCAGGCGCCAGCCCTCCCAGTCCTCCTCATGGAGTCCGTCCTCAATCGAACAGATGGGAAAATCCTCCGCCAGCCGCCGAAAGTACTCCACCATTTCCTCCGTTGTCCGCGATACCGGCGTTCCCGTCATCAGACTTTCCCCCGGAAACAGATACTGTCCTGTCCCCGGGTCAAAAAGCCTGCCGGCCGCCGCATTGATGGCAAACCGGACGTCCCGTCCCGGCTCCCGGCCGCTTAACCGCACTGCCTCCTCCATATATTTCAGAGCTTCTGCGGCATGCTTCAGATCCGGGGCAAATCCGCCCTCATCTCCCACCGACGTGGCAAATCCGCTGGTTTTCAGCAGCCTTTTCAGGGTATGATATACCTCTGAACAGATTTTCACCCTATCAGAAAAGGTCTTTGCCCCCACCGGAAGAATCATAAACTCCTGAAAATCCACCGTATTGTCCTCATAGACGCCGCCGCTTAACATATTCATCATGGGCACCGGCATGGTTCTCGCATTTGCGCCGCCAAGGTAACGGTACAGCGGAATCCCCTGCTGGGCTGCGCAGGCCCTTGCCACAGCCAGAGACGCTCCCAGAGCCGCATTTGCTCCCAGGCCTGCCTGAGATTCCCCGCCAGCCGCCTCCTGTAAAAGACGGTCAATGACGCTCTGCTGAAAAGCGTCCTCAAAAAGCAGCGTCTCCGCGATCACCGTATTCACGTACTCCACCGCCTTTTTCACGCCCTTTTCGCGGCTGTAAAAGCCGTCTGGCTGCCCGGCTGCCCCACAGCCTCCCGCCGGCACACCAGAGGGCGCCGACGCCCGTCCCACGGCGCCGCCCTCCAGCCGCACCTCCACCTCCAGCGCCGGATTCCCCCTGGAATCCAGAATTTTCCTTCCGTACACGCCCGCAATCTCAAAATCCCCGTTCATAAAAAATGACCTCCTTACCTGAAACCTGCATTTATGGTAAGGATGGCCATTTTTTATGGTTTTATGCTTTTATTTCAAACGGACATGACCCGCCTCTGGCGAATCGCCGCTGCACATGAACGTCAGCCGCGCAGCTGGATTCCCATGCTCTCCAGTCCGTTCAGGATCTTCTTCATCACCGCGTTCACCTCATCGTCCGTCAGCGTATGATCCTTTGCCCGGAAGCTGATCGAGTAGGCAACAGACTTAAATCCGACCTGAATCTGAGCGCCCTCATAGATATCAAACAGCTTGTAGCTTTCCAGAAGCTTTCCGCCGCGCTGCGCGATTACATCCTCGATCTGGCCTGCCAGAATATCCTTCGGAACCACCATGCTGATATCGCGGGTGGTAGCCGGGAATCTGGCCAGACCCTCATACTTCCAGTCGAAGCTTACAAACGGCACAACCGCCGGCATATCCAGAACAGCGATATATACCCGGCCGCCGATCTTATAATTGTCAGCCACAGCCGGATGCACCTCCCCCAGATATCCCACGGAAACGCCTTCATAGACGATATCCGCCTTACGTCCGGGATGCAGATAGGGGCGTTCGCAGGACGGGTCATAGTGAACCCTTTTCTTCATGCCCAGCTTATCGAACAGCTCCTCAACCACGCCCTTCATGGTGAAGAAATCGCCCTCTCCGTAAAAGCCCAGGGTGAACTGAACCCGCTCGTCCGGCAGCTCTGTCAGCGGCAGCGCCTTGGGCAGATAAATCTTTGCCATCTCAAACAGCTTCACGTCCTTGTTCCGCCGGTTGTAGTTGGTGGAAAGGGATGTCAGCATACCGTTTAAGGGCAGCGTCCGCATGATGCTGAAATCCTCGCCCAGGGGATTGGAAATGGTAACCGTCTGACGCAGCCTGGAGTCAGCCGGAAGCAGCAATTTATCAAATACCTTCGGACTCTCAAAGGAATAGGTCATGCTCTCGCTGAAGCCGGAGAACATGGCAACCTGCTCCGCAATATCCTCCACACGGCCCTCGAAGGAAATGCCGCCCATGGTGGATTCTCCGCTGGGGAGAGTGGTGGGAATCCTGTCGTAGCCGTACATTCTGGCCACCTCCTCGGCCAGATCAGCCATGCAGTGCAGATCCTGACGGAAGGTGGGCGCAACCACCTCCTGAGTCTCCTCATCAAAATCAAGACCAAGAATCGCGAAATACTCCTTCATAGTAGAGGCCGCAATATCGGTTCCCAGAAGGGCGTTGATTCTGCCCGCGTCAAATTTTACTCTGGAGGGCTCCGGCTTCTTCGCGCACACATCGATCATGCCGCCTACCACCTCTCCGGCTCCCAGCTCCTCAACCAGCTGGCAGGCGCGGTTTACGGCCTCGTATGCCGTGTTGGGATCCAGTCCCTTCTCATACTTTCCGGAGGCATCGGTCCGCAGTCCAAGACGCTTGGCGGACAGACGGATATTGGCCCCGTCAAAGCAGGCGCACTCAAACACCATGGTCTTTACATGATCCGTGATCTTGGAGTTTTCACCGCCCATGATTCCGGCGATGCCCACCTCCTTCTCACTGTCGTTGATCATCAGGATATCCTTATCCAGATTTCTCATCTGGCCGTCCAGGGTCTGGAACACCTCCCCGTCCTTCGCGGTCTTTACGATAATCCTGTGGCCTGCCAGATCGTCATAGTCAAAGGCGTGCATGGGCTGGCCGTACTCCTCCATGATGTAGTTTGTAATGTCAACCAGATTGTTGATGGGACGGATGCCGCTGGCAGCCAGTCTTCTCTGCATCCACTCCGGAGACGGTCCGAGCTTGATATTCTTTACCATTCTGGCGCAGTATCTGGGACAGAGCTCCGGATTTTCCACGGAAACCTCCAGATAATCATGGATGTCCTCACCATTTCCCGTTTCCTTCACAACCGGCGGATAAAACGGCTTTCTGAAGGCTGCCGCCGCCTCTCTCGCAATTCCGATGACGCCGTAGCAGTCCACGCGGTTTGAGGTGATCTCGTACTCAAACACCACGTCGTGAAGCCCCAGCACCTCCACCGCGTCCGCACCCACTCTGGTGTCCTCCGGCAGGATATAGATTCCACGCTCCGGAGCCAGCGGATACATATCTCTCGAGGAACCCAGCTCCTCGATCGAGCACATCATGCCGTCAGACTCAATGCCCCTCAGCTTGCCCTTCTTAATCAGAATGCCGTCCTCGGGCAGCGGGCCCCCGTCATGTCCGCCGGCCACTCTGCCGCCGTCCAGAACCACAGGAACCTTGTCCCCCTCCTTCACGTTGGGCGCTCCGGTCACGATCTGAATCGTCTCTCCTCCGATGTCCACCTGGCAGATAATCAGCTTGTCCGCGTCCGGATGGCGCTCAATCTTTAAAATCTGCCCCACAACAATCTTCTCCAGATTCTTGTCCAGGCAGGTATATCCCTCTACCTTCGTTCCGATCATGGTCATGGCGTCCGTGTACTCCTGGGGAGTCACATTCAGATCAGGAACATATGCTTTAATCCATGACAGTGCTGTATTCATGTCTCTCTATCTCCTTACTTTTCATTCTCTCCGAATTTCCGTGCCGGCGCTCTCCCGGGCCGGCAGCCGCATTCATTAAAACTGCTTCAAAAATCTGATATCATTCTCATACAGCAGTCTCATATCGTCAATCTCATACTTTAACAGCGCAATCCGCTCCAGGCCCACGCCGAAGGCAAAGCCCACATACTCCTCCGGATCGATGCCGCACATCTCCAGCACATGGGGATGAACCATGCCGCAGCCCAGAATCTCGATCCAGCCGGAGCCCTTACAGAAACGGCAGCCCTTGCCGCCGCACTTAAAGCAGCTTACATCCACCTCCGCGCTGGGCTCTGTGAACGGGAAATGATGGGGACGGAATTTTACCTTCGTGTCCTCTCCGAACAGCTCCTTAGCAAACTCCGCCAGGGTCCCCTTCAGATCTGCAAACGTAATATGCTTATCGATAACCAGTCCCTCTACCTGATGGAAGGACGGGGAATGCGTCGCGTCCACCTCATCCGAACGGAACACGCGTCCGGGAGCGATCATACGGATCGGCAGCTTTCCCTTTTCCATAGTGCGGGCCTGAACCGGGGAGGTCTGGGACCTCAGGCAGATCTCCGGATTGATGAAGAAGGTGTCCTGCTCGTCTCTGGCCGGATGGTTAGGCGGAATATTCAGCTTGGTGAAATTGTAGTCCTGGTACTCCACCTCCGGTCCCTCAACCACCTCGTAGCCCATGCCGATGAAGATCCGCTCCACCTCTTTTAAGGCGACCATATTGGGATGGCTGTGGCCGATATTGGCCTTCTTTGCCGGAAGCGTCACGTCGATGACCTCTTTTTTCAGCTGCTCCTCACGGGCCTTTTCCGCCAGAGCATTTTTCGTCTCCTCCAGCTTCTCCTCCAGCATGGCACGCACATCGTTGACCATCTGGCCTACCTTCGGCCGCTCCTCCGGAGCTACGTCCTTCATGCTCTTTAAAACACTGGTCAGCTCACCCTTCTTTCCCAGATATGCCACCCGGATATCGTTTAACTTTTCCAGGGCATCGGAAGCCTCGATCTTTTCCAGGGCTTCCTTTTTGATTTTCTCCAACTGCTCTTTCATGATTTGGTTTCTTTCCTTTCTGTAAATTGAAAAAGAATCCTGCTGCGCAGGACTTTCCGCCTGCGGCGGGTCGCGCCAGCGGCATCCTTCTGTTCCGCCGCAGTGCGATCCTTTGCGGAGCGTCTTATATCACCGGACATTATGAAGCAATGTTCCGGCGACATAAAAAGAGTCCCTCTGCCATGTTCTTCACACAGCAAAGGGACGATTCTTCTTTCATAAACCGCGGTACCACCCAGCTTCCTGCCGACTCCGCGTCAAAAACCGCGAACACAGCAGACTCTTAACATGCGTAACGTGCATCACCCGTCACAGCTTACTCGCTTTGAAAAGCCCGGCAGAAATACCATAGTTCAGCTATGCGGCTCCTGTGGGAAATTCGCGCGTCTGTCTGAACTGAAGGGGCTTTCAGCCGGCGGCCTCCTCTCTCTGGCAGAAAACAGAGCGCTACTTAAACACATTCCTTGCCTTTGTCATTTCTACGCTCTATTCTAGCTACCGGCAGGGAAAAAGTCAAGACCGAAATTCAATTCATATTATCTACTCACGGCCTGCCGCCACAATACGGTCAATCATGTCCACATTCTCTTTGCAGAACTCATTATAAACAGGCGTCACCGCCTCCCGGAACCGCTTCATCTCCTCCGGGCTCAGCTCGATCACCGTGCAGCCTGCCTGCCGCACCTTTTCCTCCGATCTCTCGGACCGTTCCTGCCACAGGCGCCTTTCATATCTGGCGGATTCTCTGGCGCATTCCTGGATGATCTGCCGGTATTCCGGCGACAGCTTCTCCCAGGTTACCTGGGAAATCAGCTGGACCTCCGGCACCCTGGTATGCTCATCCACAGTAAAATATTCCGCCACCTCATAATGGTTCATGGACTCGTAGGACGGCCAGTTGTTTTCCGCCGCATCGATCCTGCCTGTCTGAAAGGCGGAATAAACCTCATTGTACTCCAGAGGCACAGGCTCCGCTCCAAGAAGCTCTACCATCTGCTTCATCATCGCCGAATCCTGAATCCTGATCTTCAGGCCCTTCATATCCTCCAGACGCCGGATCGGCCTCTCTGAGCTGTAAAAATTCCTTGCCCCGGCGTCATACCAGGACAAGGCAATCATGTTCGATCCCTCAAAGGCATTCAGAAATTCATCGCCGATCTCTCCCTCCAGCACCTTCCACATATGCCCGGAGCTGTTGTAAAGATAAGGCATCTGCAGCACGTTCAGCCGCGGAATCCGGTCTGCCAGGGAGGATAAGGACACACGGGAAAAATCAACTCCGCCGAACTGGAGCTGCTCCACAATGCTCTGCTCCACGCCCAGCTCGCCTCCGGCCTTCACCTGGATTTTGATTTTTCCGTCCGTCCGTTCCTCCACCAGCTGGGCGAAACGGTACGCCCCCTGGGTGGTAGGATAATCCTCCGGCTGATTTTCCGCATAGGTCAGGACAAACTCCGGCTCTTCCCCGGTTTTCTTCGCTTCCGAAGCTCCGGCGCAGCCGCACAAAACGCATATGGCAGCCGCGGCCGCAGCAATCAGCCGTTTCTTCACAGGATTATCCCCCCTACAAAAAATTCAGCTTATCCGAGCAATGTGGGAAGCCCCAGGCTGATTGCCGGAATAAAGGTGATCAGCAGCAGCGTGATCAGCATGCACAGGTAGAATGGCAGCGTAGCCTTTACTACTTTCTCCATCGGCTCCTTCGCCACGGCAGAGCCGATGAACAGCACTGCTCCAACCGGCGGAGTCAGAAGACCGATACCACAGTTTAATACTACCATAATACCGAACTGCACCGGATCGATACCAATGGAGGTAGCGATAGGAAGCAGAATCGGGGTTGCGATCAGGATGATCGGAGCCATATCCATGATACATCCCAATACAAGAAGAATCAGGTTCAGCAGCAGAGCCAGAAGAATCGGGTTGCTGGTCAGTCCGGTGATGGCATTGGCAGCCAGATCCGGCACATGAAGTCTGGTCAGGCAGTAACCGAAGATGCTGGAGGTGGCAATCAGGATCAGCACGATGGACAGGGTGTCCACGCACTCTCCCAGTACTCTCCAAACGCCCTTCCAGTCAAGGCCCCTGTAGATGAATACGCTGACAAGCAGGCTGTAGATAACCGCCACAGCCGCAGACTCTGTAGCTGTGAATGCACCGCCGACTACGCCGATTACCACGATCAGAACTGCGGCCAGGGCCCAGAAGGAAACGCTTAACTGCTTAATCAGGTTGCGCATGCTGAACTTCTCGCCCTTGGGGTAATTCCGCTTTACGGAAATGATGTAGGAACCGATCATCAGGGATGCTGCCAGCAGCGCTCCCGGAATGTATCCTGCCAGAAACAGGCTGCCTACGGAAATACCGCCTGCAGTGGTTGCGTAGATAACCATGTTATGGCTGGGCGGAACCAGCAGTCCCTCACAGGAGGAGGTAATGGTAACCGCCGTGGAAAAGTCTGCGTCGTAGCCCTGATCCACCATCATCGGAATCAGGATGGAGCCAAGGGAAGCCGTATCTGCAGAAGCAGAGCCGGAAATACCGCCGAAGAAATAGGAAGCCACGATATTTACCATGGCCATGCCGCCCCGCATCCAGCCTACACAGGCATTTGCCAGAGCGATCAGCTTCTCGGAAATACCGCCGGAGCCCATCAGACAGCCCATGGTGATGAAGAACGGAACCGCCATCAGGCTGAAGGAGCTGATGCCCTTTACCATCTGCTGGCAGATCGTCGTCAGGGGCAGCCCCTGGCTCATCAGGCACAGCACGGAGGAAAGAGCTACCGCGTACGCAATCGGGAACCGAAGCATAACCATAACGAAAAAGCTTACGAGCAATATAATAATTGCCATTGACTCTGTACCCATATTATACCTCCTCCTTCACGAAAATGCTCTTGATGTGATTATAAAGAGACTCCAGCTCGAAAATCAGCATAGCCACGCCGGCCAGCGGAACCGGAAAATACATCCAGAAGCGTGATACGGAAGGCATGCTGACATAAGTGCCCTTAGAGCCGATGCCGGAAGCATACTTCCATCCCACGGTAATCATGATCACCGCCAGAACAAGCACCGCCGCATCAGCGATAATATCCAGCGCCTTTACCAGTTTTTTCGGAAGATACCGGTCCAGAGCCGTCATACGGATGTGAGCGCCTCTGCGGATTGCGAGAGCGGCTGACAGCACAGCCATATAGGACATGCAGGTCAGAACCACCTCCTCGCTCCAGGCCGGGTCCGGAATAAAGGGAACGTATCTTCCCACAACAGCCATGCTGGTGATGGCAATATCCGCAACCAGAAGGAGCTTGCAGATAAACATTACTACCTTGTAGGTCGCATCATATGCGGGCCTGATCTTATCGATCTTTTCAAAAATTGCTGGCATGTTTTTATCCCCTTTCAAAAAGCCGGGCACAGAAGCTTTTGTCTGCCCTGTGCCCTGCCTGTGTTATATGTCTCCAGTCAGAAATGTTCCTTTACGGATTATTTCATATCCAGAATCTGCTGATACAGCTCAGCCTGGTCAGCAGTGTTCGCCTCAATAACATCCTTGCAGGCCTCCTGCCAGGGTGTCTTGTCCTCAACCTCGACAACAGTCACGCCGTCAGCCTTTAACTGATCCAGCACCTCGTTCTCCTTGTTCTCGGAGTTTGCGCGGTTATTCTGAGAAGCGTACTCACCAGCCTCCATCAGGATAGCCTGCTGATCCTCGGTCAGTCCGTCCCACGCCTCGTCGGTGATGATAACCTGTACAGCGCCCAGGGTGTGTCCATCCAGCAGCAGGTTCGGAGCAACCTCCGGGAATGCGTTGGAATAGTAGTTTGCGATGGGCTGCTCAGCTGCGTCCACAACGCCGGTCTGCAGTGCAGAGTACAGCTCGTTCATGGAAACAACCGTTGCGTTTGCGCCAAGTCCTGCAACCATACCGGTCATAACCGGGTCGTTGGATACGCGGATCTTTAAGCCTGCCAGATCCTCCAGCTTCTCAGCCGGGTTTACAAAGAAGAAATGACGGAAGCCTTCCTCACCGTAGTACAGGCCTCTTACGCCAAGTCCCAGGTCAACCGGCTCGGTTAAGAACTCATCAGCCAGATCGCTGGTTGCGAAGTTCCAGTAATGCTCACGGTCTGCAAATGTATACGGAATGGAAAGAAGCAGAGACTTCTTTGCGCCGTAGCTGTTTAAAGCGAATGCGGAAATACGGGACATGTCGATGGTGCCGCCGCCGCCCAGCATGGTATCCAGAACGTCGTTCTCGGAACCAAGCACGCCGCTTGCCTGAACGTCGATGGTAATCTTTCCGTCGGACAGCTCCTCAACCTTGGTCTTGAAATCGGTAGCCATCTGGCCTACGATGGTATCCAGCGGGTTTACCTCTGCGTATACCAGAGTAACCTCCGGCATATCTGCGGTGTTGTACTTACCGGAAGACTCTCCTGCCGCCGCATCCTCAGTCTTGCTCTCTTCTGCTGACGCCTCGGTCTCCTTCGCTGCCTCAGTTGCCGCGGTGGTTGCCGTCTCCGGGCTCTTTAATCCGCATCCTGCCAGAGAACCTGCCGCCATAGCCGCGCACAGAGCCACGCTTACAAATCTTTTTTTCATGTTACTTCCTCCTCATTATCTTTTTTTAACGCCGTTTTACGTTATCTTTATAATAAATTAATACGGAGGAAATAAAAAGGGTAATTTCTTGTGAATCATAGTACATTTTTGTCTGATATATTTTGTTCCTTTATGCATATCAGACAAATGCTTCTTTATGCTTTATTTACGCTTCCGTATCCTTCTGGAAAATCTCCGCCCGGTAATCTGTAGGGCTCTGCCCGGTCACCCGTTTAAACACCTTGGCAAAATAATTGGCGTCCGCGTATCCCACCGCCTTCCCCACTTCCTTTACGTTGACCGTGGGCACATGCAGCATCTCCTTGGCGGTGTTGATTCTGTACTCCGTCAGATACGAGGTGAAATTCTGTCCGAAGCACTGCTTGAACATCTTGCAGAAGTAGGCGTCCGAGTAGTTCAGATGACGGGCCGCGTCCTGCATGGACAATTCTTCCATATAGTGCTCGTGTATATAATCCATGAGCATCTCCATCATCCGGGAAAGGCGCAGATCCGATCCGTCTCCATCGCCCTCCGCCGTCCGCTCATGATCCTCCGTCTTCTTCGCCTCTTTTGCCATGGCCTCCATATGCTCCTCCCACTGCCTGCGCTCGCCGGCAATCCGCATGGCCTCCTCCAGCACAAGCAGCAGCTCCTTCTCCTCGTAGGGCTTCAGAAGATAATCCAGCGCCCGCACGGTAATCGCCTTTTTCGCGTAGGAAAACTCGTCAAAGGCCGTCAGGAAAATAATGCAGCAGTTCTTGTCCGTTTCCCGTATCTGCTGCGCCGCCTCAATTCCGTTGATCCCCGGCATCTCTATATCCAGAACCGCGATCTGAATGTGCTTCTCCCTGTGGATCTGCAGAGCCTCCCGCCCGTTCTTCGCCTGAAAAATCTCGCACTGGCCTCCCAGCCGGTCCGTCAGAAGCTTCACAAGAACCATCCGTTCGATCATCTCGTCGTCTGCCAGAAGCAGACGGTATTTTTCACCTGTACTCATCCTGTATCCCCCTGTCCTGTCTCTGTTCCGGCGCCGTCTGCGGGCTTCTTAAGGGGATCACCATCAAAATCACCGTTCCCCTGCCTTTTCGGCTGTATATCTTCATGGCGCCGTTCTCATAGAGCACATGAATCCTCTTGTAAATATTTCCAAGGCCAATTCCCACCCGGCCGCCGCGCCGCTGCTGCAGCGCCTCCTTCAGCCGGCTCAGCTGCTCCTTGTCCATGCCAAGGCCGCTGTCCGCCACGGAAATGTTGATATGTCCCTTTCTCTGCCAGACGCGCAGACGGATCCTGCCTCCCTGCTCCTTTTTGGAAAGGCCGTGGATCACCGCGTTCTCCACTACCGGCTGCAGGGTAAAGGACGGGATAATCACCCGCTTGGCGTCCACCTCGATTTTGCTGTCGTAGGAAATCCTGCTGCCAAACCGCATCTTCTGGATGTAAATATAGTCCTCCACCACCTTAAGCTCCTGCTCCAGAGGCACAAAGGCCTCCGAGGTTTTCAGATTGTAGCGGAACAGGCTGCTCATGCTGGTGATCATCCGCTCCGTGACGGAAGCCTCCTCCAGCTTCGCCATGCAGCCGATCATATTCAGGGTGTTGAACAGAAAATGCGGGTTGATCTGGCTTTTCAGCAGCTCCAGCTGCGCCTGATCCAGCCGCTTTTCCATCTCCATCCGCTCCACCTCTTCCCGGTGCAGCAGCTCGCTGATCTCGTGGTTCTTTTTCAAAGTGTTGATATACCCTTCCGTGGAGTGCTTCATCTTGTTGAAGGCCCGGACCAGCTCTCCCATCTCGTCCCGGTTCGGAACCGTCATATCCTCCTCCGAAAAATCATTCTGTCCGATTTTTCTGGAGCTGCGGGCCAGGCGGATCACCGGACTGATCAGGGTGTCCGACAAAAGCCTGGTCAGGCAGACGGCGGCCACCATCAGAACCACGGACACGGCGATAATCACAAGGGGCATCCTGTAAAACACCGGCACCTGCTGCTCATAGGCGCCGTTTCCCTCCTTTAAGGTCACCTGCACCAGACGTCTGGCATAATCCTGCAGATAGGACTGCATGCCGTAAACCTGGTACAGGCTGGTGATAAATCCGGCGGTTCCCTCGTCCATCCCCGCCACAAGCTCTCTGGTTTTGCTGTAGGTCTCATATCCGTTCCGGATATTCCAGGTTCTGGCATAGCGCTCCTCGCCGATCCTGTCGTAGGCGAAGGGCAGGGACCGCAGGCACCGCTCCGTCCTGACGCAGGAGAGGACGTAATCCTCCCGCCGCTCCTCCGTCCTCTCCCGGATATAACTTTCAAAGGACTGAACCTCCTGCTCCATGGCCTCCTGAAAATCATTGCATCTGGAGTTGTCATTTAAAATCTCATCGAATCCGCCCAGAGCAAAATCCATCAGCTTCATGGTCACAGCAACGGAACAGGCCATCATCAAAATGACCATGGCCGTGTATATTCCGAGTTTTTGCTTTAGGGTAATCGACAGCCAGGCTGTCCGGATTTTCTGGTACATAGCAGCTCCAACCATTCTTTATGTAATCTTAATACGGGGATTATAGCACAATTTTTATGTTTTGACGATATAAAAATGAGGCGGCCTCATGTCCCAGGCCGCCCCGTTCTTCACGGATTTATATTTCTGTTTTGATTTCTTACTGTACGCCCTTTACCAGCAGCTGGTAGCTCTCCCAGCTCTCCGTCAGCGCCATGGACGCCGCCGCCCGTTCTGCCTCTGCTTTCAGATAAGCTGCCTCCGCACTCAAATACGACGCCGTGCTCTGCATCCCGGCCTGTTTTTTTCTCTGAGCCGACTGCCACTCCAGAACCGCGCCGGAATAAGCGTCCCGGGCCGCCTGATAGCTTATGACGGCGGCCTGCAGCGTCTCACTGGCGGCTGCATAGGCCGCTCTGGCTGATGACTCCGCCTCTGCCACAGATCCGGCCTTTCTGCTGATCTCCGCCGTCGTTCCCGCCTTTAAGGAGCGGGCGCTCTGTACGGTCTCGCTGTTGTTCACAGCACTTTCCTCATCCTCCGCCCGGTTTACCGCCTGGATGGCGTTCAAATCCGGATCCGGCACCGCGCCGATCTGCACGGAACCGTCGTCGCTGAGACCAAGATAGGACAGCAGGGAAAATCTTGCCTGCTGCGCCTGCTGTCTGTATGACTCCTCCAGGTTCTTTGCCTGGCTTAAGCTGTCCGATGCCTTCAGCACATCCTCTGCCGTAGCCATGCCGGCGGCCTGCTTCTTCATCATCTCCCCGCAGGAGGCCTCCGCCGCCTGCCTGCTTTTCTCACTGGCCGACAGATTCAGGCTCAGCTCCCTGCAGGTACGCATCAGCGCCTGAGCCGCCTGAACATAGGTATCGGTGGTTTTCTGCCGGGAAACAGTCTGGGACTTGTTGTCCAGGCGCTTCAGCTGCTTTTTCATCTGCTCGATGTTTCTGGCCAGAACCGAGGCGTTGGAGCGGTAAGACTGCTCCGTCTCTGTTCCCTCGTATTTTTTTGCCAGAAACAGCATATATTCCCGTTCTTCGGTCAGGCTGTCCACCAGGCTCTGGTAATTTTCCCTGTTGGTGTCATAGCTTTCCATGCTGTCCTTCAGCTGGGCGTTCCCGCTTACGAGACGCTCCAGATCCGCATACTCGATGCTTTCAGCCGCCCGGGCCGGGAACGCGCCGCCTGCCAGAAGCAGAACGCACAGAACTGCGGCCGCGGTCCGCTTTACTCTTCCTGCTCTCACATATGCCTCCTTTCTCAGGATACGGAGGCCAGTCCGTTCACTGTCCACTCATAATTCACCATGGCCTTCAGAAGATCCAGCTTTTTCGTATCCGCCGCCACCCTGGCAGCCAGATAGGAAACCTGCTGATTCTGATAAGCAGTCTGGGTCATGGTTCCTGCCGCAAGCTTCCGCTCCGCAGAGGCCATGGATGTGCCCTCCAGCTGAAATGCCTGTTCGGCCTGTTCATACTCCGATCTGGCCAGAAGCAGATTCTGGCAGGCGCTTCCCACGCTGTTTGCAATGGCCGTCCTCTGGTTTTTCTCTGTCTGCTGAAGCTTCTCCCGGACCGTCGCCGTGCGCGCGTTAGCCAGCTGCTTCACGGTCTTTTTCAGTCCGTAGCTGTTTTCCAGGGCCTTTTTCGTATCTGCCTCCGTGTCGATGGCTGCGATCCTTTCCAGCTCCGGCTCCGGCAGAAGTCCGATCTCCACCTGGGCGCCGTAGCCCCAGCCCAGCATCTGGCACAGGCTTTCCTTCGTCTTCTGAAGACTGCTCTCCGCCGTCACAATGGACGCCTCCGCGTTTGATACTGCCTCTTTGGCTGACAGCACCGCCGACTGGGTGGACATGCCTGCCTCCAGCCGCTTAAGCTCTGACTGGTACGCAGTCTCCGCCTGCTGCTTTCTGGCCTTTAAGCTGTCCATGCTGCAGGCCTGGGACCAGTAGCTGATCATAAGCTCCTGCGCCTGCTTTACCAGACCGGCCTCCGTCTGCTCATAGCCCAGCTTTTTTGTCTCCCCGTCATCCACCGTCTCGTCTCCCTGCTTCATCAGGGACTCCGCCTGCTTCTCACTGTTTAAGGCCGACGCTACCCTGCTTCCGTAGCTGGCGTCGTCGGAATCCGGGTATTCCAGGTTCCCGTAAATCTCATTGGCCCTGTCATAATAATCCTGGGCCACATCGTCCCGGCTGTCATCCTTCTCATCCTTATAGGAAATGGCATTCTGAACCACCGTATTGTTATATTCATGCACCAGGTCCGCGATCTCATCGTATTCCAGCTTATCGTCGCGCAGGGAAGCCCACTTCTCCGCCGAATACGCAAACTCCGGACTGGCCTGGCCAAATGCCTGAACCGGCATCAGTCCCAGGCACAGCAGCACCGCAGCGGCTCCTGCGGCTGTTTTCCTTTTTTTCATTGCTGTCCTCCTTATACTTTATTAACTGATCAGGTCGGCTTTTTCATCCCATATATGCCAGGCTGCTCCGGGATGCATAACCTCCCGAAGCAGCCTGTACATTCTTCCTGTGTATTGTCTCACGTTTTGCCCTAAATGTCCAGTACCCTCAACTCTTTTTTGCCGTTCATCAGCGCGTAGTACACCGGCAGCATGAACAGAGCCACCAGCACGCCGGCCGTCAGGCCTCCGATATCCACGATAGCCAGGCCCTGGGTGGTGGAGCCGCTGCTTCCGATGGCAAAGGCCATGGGAAGCATGGATAAAATGGTGGTTAAGCTGGTCATCAGAATCGGTCTCAGACGGGTGGCTCCCGCCTCCACCAGCGCCGTCTCAAGGGGCATGGTCAGCCTGTACTGATTCACCGTATCCACGTAAAGGATGCCGTTATTAACTACGGTTCCCACAAGAATCAAAAAGCCAAGGATGGAGGTCATGCTGATGGATACTCCCGTCAGCTTCAGAAGGCCGAAGGAGCCCACAAGGCTGAAGGGGATGGTGGTCATTACCATGATGGAAAACTTCGGCGACTCAAACTGCGCGGCCATGACCACGAAGATCAGAAACACGGCAATGGCAATGGCCTGATAGAGTCCCGAGAATTCCTCCTGCATCATCCGGTCTCTGGAATTCACTCCGGTAGTGATGGTTCCCGTCAGATTCGGCGCAATCACCTCTTCATCCAGGGCCGCCTTTACATTTCCTCCTGTATAATCGGCGGAAATGGTAATCTGATAGGACTTGTCGCTCTTGGAGATGGACGAGGGACTGTCCTTGAAATAAATCTCCGCCACATCGCTTAAGGCCACATAGCCGCCGGAGGGCTTCTTAAGAATCATCCGCTCCAGCTGCGGAACCGTCTCGAACTCATCGTCCGGATACTCCGCCTTCACGCTGATCTCCTGGCCGTCCACCTGCAGAGTGGCAATCTCCGCGCCGTCCAGATACTGCCTGATGATGCTTCCGATCTGAGCAGAGGTAATGCCCTCGGCCGCCGCCGTAACCGGATCCACGCTGACAGCCACCACCGGCGCCGTGTTTTCTATGCTGGAATGGACGTTTGTCACATCATCCCTGTCCGTCATTTCCGAAACGATCCTGCTGCTGACCTCCTGAAGCTCATTGTAGTCAGTGCCTTCCAGAATCGCCTCATAGCCCCGCCTTCTGCCCATGAAGCTCATGGATGAGGAAGCGCTGACCTCGATGGTGCAGTTGTCGATTTCCGCCATTTCCTTTTCCCACTGCTCCGCAATCTCATCCGTGCTCATCTTCCGGTCATCCTTTAAATACGCTGTAATGCTTCCGCTTCCGCTGTTGAAACGCAGCATATAGGACTCCACATCCTCATGCGTGGATACGATCGTTTCCGCCCGCTCCAGCATATCCTCCGCCAGAGCCTCAATCAGCCCCGGCCTTGTCTCGATCTCCACGCTGATGGTTCCCGTATCATCCGAGGTCATAAGCTCCGTCTCCATGCCGTTTGCCAGCGCCAGCGTGGCGATAACAAGCCCCACCGACACCAGCATAACAAGAGCCTTATGCCGCAGAAGCGCCGGAACCGTCTGGCGGTACAGCTCCTGCATCCACCGCACCGGCCCGTTCATGGGCGCGCGCTCCTTCTCCCTCGGCTTGTAGAACATGTAGGTCAGCGGCACAATGGAGACCGCCGCCAGCAAAGAAGCGCACATACAGAACACAATGGTATAGCCCATGGCGCCGAACATCTGTCCGCTCATGCCCTGCAGAAATACCAGCGGGATAAATACCACGCAGGTAGTGGCTGTGGATCCGGCAACGGACATGGCCACAATGTTTGTTCCCTCCAAAGCCGCCTTTGCATACCCCAGCGCCCCCTTATCCTTTGCCGCCTCCGTGGCCCGGAAGCAGCTTTCCAGCACAACGATGGAGTTATCCACCATCATGCCGACGCCGAGCACCAGTCCGCTCATGGTGATAACATTTAAAGAAAAACCGCAGGCGGTCATGGCGATCAGCGACACCAGAATCGAGGTGGGAATTGAGCTTCCTACAATCATGGACGCCTTAAAATCGCCGAAGAACACGAAAATAATAATCATCGAAATGACAACCGCAAGCACCATGGTCACGGCCACATCCTTCAGCGAGCTTAAAATGGAATCCGCCTCATCTCTGGCCACCTCAATCGTCAGATTCTCATCATCCGTCTCCAGGTTTTTGATTGCCTCGTTCACATCGGAGGACAGCTCCATGGCCGTGCTGGACTGCTGCTTGGTGATGGAGATGGAAATCCGCTCCTCCCCGTTGTACCGGGATATGCCTCCCCGCTGCTGCTCTGCGTAGGACACAACGGCAACATCCTCCAGATAAACCATTTTTCCGCTGGCCACGGTGATCGGCACCCGCAGAAGATCCTCCAGCGTATCCATGTCGATCATCGTGGAGGCCGTCAGCTCCTGATTGCCGGCAATGATATCACCGGACGGATAGGAGAGATCCGCCGCGCTCATGGCTGAGGTGATGTCGCTGACCGTTAAGCCGTACTGGTCCATCATGTCTGACATCAGCTCCACCCTTATGTACTGGGAGGATCCGCCCATGCTGCTGACCTCTGCCACGGTACCCAGCTTTTCCAGCTCCGGCACCACCTTCTGATCCACATAATCGTAAAGGCTGGTCTGCGCCGGGTTGGAAACCGTCAGCATCATGCTGGCTCCCGCATTGTTGTTCATGGACATGATCGTCGGCTCCACATCCTCCGGCAGACCGCGGAGACTGTTCATCTTCTTCTGAAGATCATTGTAGGCATCGTCCATGTCCTGCTCATACTCGTATTCCAGCATAACCATGGTCCGGCCCTCGCTGGTGCTGGAGCTCATGCTTTTCACGCCCTCCAGGGTTCCGACCGCGTCCTCTATGGGCTTTGTCACCAGCTCATCCATATCCTCCGGACTTGCCCCGCTGTAGCTTGCAGAAATAATCATCATCGGCTGATCCGTATCCGGCATCTGCTCCAAATCCGCGTTGAACACGGAGGAAATGCCGAACACCAGCAGGCACAGAAGCGCCATAACGACTGTCACAGGCCGTTTTAATACAAATCTGGTAATTCCCATGTCGTCTCTGCCTCCCTACTGTGCCTGATTTTCTGCTGTCTGAGCCTTTTCGCCTGCCAAAGCCGCCGCACCCGCCGGGACTTCTGCCGCCCGGGGATCTGCACCGTCATCTGCTGCGCTGCCGCTTTCTCCATAGAGACGCACAGACGCCCCCTCGTACAGATTGGAGCTCCAGGTTCCGATTACCATGTCCTCCGAAGTCAGGCCGGAAAGAATCTCTGCCTTATCCGAATCATACAGGCCGACCTCTACCGGCGCCATCTCTGCCTTACCATCCTTATACAGATACACATAGGCGCTGCCGCCGCTGTAATACACCGCGTTCACCGGCACCAGCATGGCATTTTCCGTCCGGTCTGTCACCACATTCAGCTTCACGGTGCTTCCGATGGCAATCTCGTCTGTATTGGCCATCTCTGCCTTTACCTTAAAAAGACCACTCTCCGAATCCACGATGGTGCTGATCTCGCTGACGGTGCCGGGATAGGTGGTTCCATTCTTCACCACCTCCAGGCTGTCGCCCTCCTTCATGCTGTTCACGATCCGCTGGCTCACATAGAAGGTGATCCGGTTCTCTCCTTCTCCGGCGATCACACACAGCTGTCCGGACTGATTTACATGGTCGTAAACCTCCACTTCGCAGCTTTCCACCCTGCCGCCAATCGGCGCCGTCACCGTGCTGTACTCCACCTGCCTGTCATAGGCCAGCTTCGCCGAATTGTATTGAAGCTGCGCCGTCTTCACCGCATTGGCGTACTGCTCATATTCCTGGGCCGACAGATCGCCTCCGTCGTACAAAATCTGCATTCTGCTCAAATTGCTCTGTGCCTGGGAGAGGCTCACCTGGGCAGAATCCAGGCTGTTTTTTGCCGATTCCACCTGGTCTGTATCGATTTCGCAGATCACCTGTCCCTGCCTCACCGTATCGCCGGCCTTCACATGCACCGCCGTCACGTCTCCCGCCGCCTTGGCATAAACGTACACCACGTCCGCCGCCTCCACGGTTCCCGTCAGGCTGGAGGTCACGCTCAAATCCCCGGTCTCCGGCACAGATGCCTTCACCACAGTGGCTGCAGTCGTCTGCGTCATGCCGCCGGGACCTCCCATAGCTCCCATTCTC
>JAUNGW010000045.1 GCA_030524245.1 Eubacteriales bacterium | reverse complement strand
AGATAAAAAGGGGGCTGTGAAAAATGATTTTTCATTTTTTCACAGCTCCCTTTCATAAGGAAGTACTTTACTGCAGCGTCAGGCTTACATTGCGGAAGGTTACATCGGCGCTGCCTGCCACAAACATACCAACGTATACGTGGCTGGAATCGATCAGGGTCAGCGGGAAATCAAAGCCGATGGAAACCGGCGGGTTCTCGCCGAACTGACAGGAATAACCGTCTGTGGATTTGCGCAGCTCCATGTGGACGGTCTCGCCGGGCCTGTAGGTCCGGGAGGCGGCGCCGCCGGAGGTCAGCCGGCCGTTTTTGCGGGCGAAGCAGTTCCAGGGCTGGCCGGAAGCTGTCATCAGGGAGCCGGCCGCCACATAATCGCCCATGACGTCGTTGACAACGGTATCAACATAAATATCATCGCGGACCATCAGGCCGAAGGAGTTTTCATTGCTCTCGCCCAGATAATTGATGGTCACGTCTGCGGACAGAACAAAATTCTGGCTGGCCGGAAGCTGCTGGTAGTACATGGCCAGTCCGTCGGTGTCCGCGTCAATCTGTCCAACAAAGCTGCGGCTGGTCAGGGGGGAGTCGCTGCCGGCCACCATGCGGATGGAGCCGTCAGACTCCTGGCGCAGGCAGTAGAAGGCAGGGTTCAACTGCTCATATCCATCGATATCTCCGAAAACCGTTCCCTTCCAGTCGCCGATCACCGGCCACAGACTGCTGATCTGAGTGGGCGGCGTAAACAGATGATCCTGATAATTTGGATTGATGGAGGTGGCGGCGGAGTACACCGGCTCCGTATGATTGGGCACAACATACTGCTTTAAGGAGCAGCTGCTGCGGACCAGCTCATCTGCGATGAACCAGGCGTTGCAGGCGGCTCCGTAGACATTGGTATGGGTGTTGTCTATGCTGACATCCCGCTGGGAAACCTGACCCTGGCGGTTCTTCACGCCATCCGGGCCGAGACGCTCATAGGTGTCGCGGGTTCTGGCGGTTAAATCCAGAACGGTGATGTTCTTCGCGCTGCCAAGATTGCGGATCGCCTGGGCGTAGTCGCCGCCGGAATAGGTTCCGTCCGCTGTCCTGACGGTGGCGGTCACATGGCCGCTTTCCCCGGTGTAGTTATTGTTCGGATCCCGGCGCACAATGGGAGTGCACAGAATCGGCGTCACGCCCTTTTTCTGGGCTGCCTTTACGAAGCTTTCATAAAGGTTGTACTGGAAGGAGCCCTTGACGGAGACTGAATTGTTGGGGTTTGAGTACCGGGCTGACTCCGCCCGCTCATCATTGTGCCCAAAGGCAATCAGCAGGTAGTCGCCGGACTGCATGCCGTCCACCAGGGTTCTGTACTGGTCCGTGTCGGGATAGGTTTTTGAGCTGCTTCCGGATACCGCCAGATTGCGGATGTTCACACCCTGAAGGTAGAGACCGAGCTGAACGCCCCAGCCGCAGCGGGGGGAGTAGTAATTGAAATCTCCGAATTCCGCCGCGGTGGAATCGCCTGCGATCCAGACTGTTGGAATCTGCGGAGCAGAGGGTGCGGTGACGGAATTCCCTCCGGAAGCAGAGGCGCCGCCGGTGGGATCAAGGGTTCCGGAGGATGTGCTGGAACCGCCCGGGGTGTAAACCCTGGAACCGCCGCCGGAGTTTTCCGCGGCAGAAGCAAGCATGGTGCCCTGAAGGGGCTGGATTATGGTGTCAGCCATCGCGGGAGCGGCGGAAAAAGCCGATGTGAAGGCGCAGACACAGCCCAGAAGCAGGGCCTTTAATCTCTTATGTGTTTTCATGAATCTATATTCTCCTTATTCCATTTGCAGTGATTTTCATTATACAATAGGAAAACCTCATTGCCAAGGCTTTTCCTCCGTCTTGCGGAAATGGAAAGACTTCGTAAGGGAAAATTAAAAACTTAACCGCCGCAGATCCTGGTAAAAGCCGGGATAGGAAATATTGACGCACTCGGCTCCCTCGATGGTGGTTTCGCCCTCAGCCATGCAGGCGGTAATGGCGAAGGTCATGGCGATGCGGTGGTCCATATGGCTCTGGATGACGGCTCCGTGAAGGGGTTTTCCGCCGCGGATGATCATGCCGTCCTCCGTCTCCTCCACATCGGCGCCCATGGCGGACAGATTGCGGACCATAACCTCGATTCTGTTGGATTCCTTGACCTTTAACTCCGCGGCGTCCCGGATAATGGTTTCGCCTTCGGCAAAGCAGGCCATGGCGGCGATGACAGGCAGCTCGTCGATCAGTGTGGGAATGATGTCTCCGCCGATGGTAATGCCGTGAAGCCGGGACGCCCGCACCAGAATATCCGCCACCGGCTCGCCGTCTGAGGTTTCGTTATACAGAGTAACATCGCCGCCCATGCTGCGGCAGACCTGAAGCATGCCGTCTCTGGTGGGATTGACGCCCACCTGCTTAAGCAGGATCTCAGAGCCGGGCACTAAAAGTCCGGCGGCCATGAAAAATGCGGCGGAGGAAATGTCTCCGGGGACGGCGATGGACTGGCCGTACAGCTCTCTGGCCGGGGAGATCACCGCGGTTGTCCCCTCGGTGCGCACATCAGCGCCGAAGCTTTTTAACATCAGCTCCGTGTGGTTTCTGGAAAGAGCCGGTTCCGTAACCCGGGTTTCCCCGTCGGCATATAAGCCTGCCAGCAGGATAGCGGATTTTACCTGGGCAGAGGCCACCGGAGAGATGTACCGGATCCCGTGAAGCCGGGAGCCGGTGATCTCAAGCGGCGCACAGCCGTTGCCGCGGACGCTGCGGATTTGGGCGCCCATTTGAGAAAGCGGCTCCATGATCCGCTTCATGGGACGCTTCTGGATGGACTCGTCTCCGGTTAAGGTTACGGAAAAATCCTGGGCAGACAAAATACCGGAAATCAGTCTGGTGGTGGTGCCGCTGTTACCGCAGTCCAGAATCCCGTCCGGTTTCTTAAGACCACGCAGACCGTTGCCGCGGACGATGACATGGCTCCCGTCAGCCTGAATATCCACGCCCATGCGCTGAAAGCAGCCGATGGTGGAAAGACAGTCGGCTCCTGTCAGAAAATTGGTAATCTCCGTGGTCCCCTTTGCGATGGAGCCGAACATGACGCTGCGGTGGGAGATGGATTTGTCTCCCGGAATAACGACCTGGCCCCGGAGAGGGCCGCTTTTTTTAAATATCATAATATTTATACCTCTTTAATCAGTTCGTAATTGTATTTTTTCAGCTGCGCCCAGGCCTGGTTCATGGATTCCTCGTCATAGAACTTAATCCGGAGGGCGCCCTCGCCGTGTTCCCGGTTATGGTTGATGCCGATATTGGAAATGCTGATGCCGCAGGCGCTCAGAATACAGGACAGCGTGGAAATGGCGCCGGGCTCGTCCACGATATCCACGGTGAAGGAATAATCCGGCGTCAGAGAGCCGCGCACCGCGTCGGAAATGGAATTCCGGTAGGAGCGGGAATCGTCAAAAAGCCGGTAAATAACAGCTTTGTCCCTTGCTTTAAGCGCCGACAAAATATGCTCCAGGGAGTGGATGTATTCCTCCATCATGGAGATTAAATTGGACTGGTTCGTCATACAGATCTGCTCCCACATCTCCGGAGAGGAGGAGGCGATTCTGGTGATATCCTTAAAGCCGCCGGCAGCCAGCCGCTTCATCAGCTCATCCTTGTTATCCTCGTCGCGGACCAGGTTTACCAGGCTGGAGGCAATCAGGTGAGGCAGATGGCTGATGGCCGCCACGATCCGGTCGTGCTCCTGAAAGTCCAGCACAATGGGGATGGCGTCTGTAAGTCTTGCCACGGCAGTCATCCGCTCCACGTCTGCCTTTTTTGACCGGGCGGAGGGGGTGATGATATAGTAAGCGTTCTCCAGCAGGTGGTCAGAGGAATTTTCATAGCCCGTTTTTTCAGAGCCGGCCATGGGATGGCCGCCGATGAATACGTCCTCCATGCCAAGCTCCGCCACGACCCGGTGAATTCCCTCTTTTGTGCTGCCCACATCGGTGATAATGGCGCCCTCCTTCAGGTAAGGGCGGACGTCCGCCAGATATTTCGCGTTGTATTCCACAGGGGTGCAGAGAAAGATAATATCGCAGCGGGAAAGCTCTTCTCCGACGCCGCTTAACACCAGGTCCACCACGCCGTCTTTTCGCGCTTTTTCAAGCTTTTCCCGGGAACGCATGTAAGCCATAATCTCTGCGCCAGGCTGCCGCTTTTTTATGCTTCTTGCAATGGAGCCGCCGATCAGTCCAAAGCCGATAAATCCATATATGTTGTCCATCGAATGATCCTCCGGAGAGTAGATTTGCAGCTCCGCTTCCGGGCAGAGCCTGTCTTTCGTATTTTACTCCAGAATGGGCGGTGTTGTCAATGCTTTATCACTGTGAACTTCTGAACTTTAAAATGGCATAAAATGATATAAAAACAGAGAAAAAGTGGCATAAAAGTGGAGAAAAATATAGATTTTTTTTCATTTATGTATTATACTGAAATTTGCTGTCTGCTTTTTCGTCTTATATTGCGAAGAGACAGGTTAAAAGATATAAACATGAATCAAAAGACAGGAAGGACAATAACAGAGAATGGAAGTGCAGTGGAATTGGGATTATCTGCTGGAGGTCATGGAGGAGCTGATCAGCACTCCGAGTCCGGTAAGCTTTTATGAGAAGATCAATCCCCTGATGGAGCGGCTGGCTGCAGCTCTTGGCTACGAGGTTTCTTATGACCGCAAGCACACGGTTTATATCAAGGTTCCTGGAAGGAACCGGGCTAAAACCGTCTGTGTGGGCGCGCATCTGGACACCCTGGGGCTGATGGTAAAGCGGATTGACGGAGACGGAATGCTCCGCGTCAGAAATCTTGGGGGAATCAATTTTAACAACATCGAAGGAGAGACCGTTACGGTGCATACCCGCAGCGGACGGACCTATACGGGACTTGTGGCCTGTCAGTCACATTCTGTGCATGTGTATGACGACGCCAGAACCCTGGAGCGCAATGAAAACACCATGATGGTGATCCTGGATGAGGATGTTCACTCCAGGGAGGATGTGAAGGCGCTCGGCATTGAGAATGGGGACATCTTATCTCTGGAGCCTCATTTCACCGTGACGGAGAATGGCTTTATCAAGTCCCGGTTTATTGATGATAAGGCGTGCGCTGCCTGCTGCCTGGCTCTTTTAAAGGCCATGAAGGAGCAGAGTCTGACGCCGGCCTGCGACACCTGGTTCGTGTTCCCGCATTTTGAGGAGATCGGCCACGGCGGCTCCTATGTGCCGGAGGAGGTCAGCGAGTATGTGGCCCTGGATATTGCGGTGATCGGGCCGGATCATAACGGCAGAGAGGATCGGGTGACTATCTGCGTCAAGGACAATTTCTCTCCCTATGACAGGGAGCTGACCGGCCGGCTGATAAAAAAGGCTGAGGAAAAGCAGTTAAACTTTGCGCCGGATGTGTTCTACCACTACGGCACGGACGCCAACGCGGCGGTGCGTGCAGGCAATAATCTGGCGGCGGCAGCTTTTGGCATGGGAACCTATTCCTCCCACGGGATGGAGCGCACCCATATGGACGGCGTCAGGAATACGGCGCAGCTTCTGGCGGCCTACGTGCTGGAAGACTGATTATTATGTATGCAAAAAGGCTGCCGGAGGCAGACTTTTGTATAAATGCGGCGCAGGTACGCCGCACAGACAATAAAGACAATGAAAAGGAGTGTAACAAATGAAAAGAACAGGAAAGATCGTTCTTGCAGCCATGCTGGCGGCTTCTGTGCTTCTGACAGCATGCGGCGGTTCCGGAAACACAGGGGCGGAGGGCACCCAGGCGGCAGCCGGATCCGGCACTACATCAAAATCAGACGGGATTATCCGTATTGGAATGAAGGCGGATATCACATCCCTGGATCCCCATGACCACAATGACGTTCAGTCGTCCAACGCGACCCGCCATATCTACAGCAATCTGATCCGTGTAAACAGCGATCACGAGGTGGTCGGCGATCTGGCGGAGAGCTGGGAGTATACCGATGATACTACCGTCGCCTTTAAGCTGAAGGAGGGCGTACAGTTTTCTGACGGTACTCCGCTGACAGCCGATGATGTAAAATTCTCCTTAGAGCGTCAGAAGGCTTCCTCCAAGGTGGGCCATCTGGTTGCCATGATTGATTCTGTCGAGGTTGTGGATGATTTGAACTTCATTATTCATATGAATCAGCCGTCCAACGCACTGCTGACCTCTCTGGCTCATTCCGGCGGCGCCATCATGTGCAGGAGCTACACGGAGAAGCTTGAGAGCGAGGGCAAAAAGCTGGCGGACGCTCCCATGGGAACCGGCCCGTACACCTTTGTTTCCTGGGTTCCCGGCTCCAGCGTAGAGTTAAAGAAGAACCCCAATTACTTTGACAAGGAGCGGGAGGCTCAGAACGAGGGCCTGATCTTAAAGGTGATTGCCGAGGAGACCTCCAGAACCATCGCGCTGGAGAACGGCGAGATCGATATCCTGACGGATGTGGGAACCAACGACGCTCAGAAGATCCGTGACAACGCGAATCTGGCGCTGGACGAGTATGATTCCTCTCAGCAGGAGATGATGAATTTAAATACCTCCAAAGCGCCCTTTGACAATGTGCTGGTAAGACAGGCGATGAACCATGCCATCAACAAGGAGGACTGCATGATCGTTGCCATCAACGGCGAGGGCGCAGGCGTTGACGGCTATCTTGCTCCCGGCGCCATTGGATACAAGGATACGGCTGTTCACTATGAGTACGATCCGGAGCTGGCGAAGGAGCTGCTGGCAGAGGCAGGCTACGCAGACGGCTTTACCTTTACCACCTTCGTTTCCAATGATGAGCGTTCCAGAGCGGCGACCGCTATTCAGGCAAACTTACAGCAGATTGGCGTAACCATGAACATCGAGCAGATGGAGGCATCCACCTTCTATGAGAGAACCGGCAACGGCGAGCATGACGCCTGCATCAGCGGCTGGGTTGCAAACGCAGAGCCGGACAACACCTACCGTCCGCTGTTTACCAGCGTGAACGCAGGCCCTGGCGGAAACCGTGCATTCTACAAAAACCCGGAGGTAGACGCGCTGGTAGACGACGCGGCGACCAACCGTGATCCGGAAAAGGTGGACGAAGACTACAAGGAAGTAACCAGAATTATTTCCGGGGACGCCATCTGGGTACCGCTGTACACCCAGACCGGTTTCGTTGCGCGGCAGAACAATCTGCAGGGCATCGAGATTTCTTCTTTCAACATGCATGTTTTCACAGGCGCTCATTACGAATAATGAGCGGAATCACAGGAGAGCATAAACAGACGCCTGTGATCTGCAGCACGAAAGGAAACGGGGAAAGCACATGCCGGAGCGGTATGTGCTTTCCTTGCATACATCAGAAAGGAGAGAAGAAATGCATAAATATATCATCAAGAGACTGCTGATGCTGATACCGGTTGTCATTGGCGTATCCTTCCTGGTATTTTTCATCATGTCTCTGGCTCCCGGCGACACCGCCCGCACCATTCTGGGCGAGACGGCTCCCATGGAGGCGGTGGAAGCGCTCCGTGAGGAGCTTGGACTGAACGATCCGGTGCTGGTCCGCTATTTCCACTATATGGCAGACCTGCTTCACGGAGACCTGGGCGAGTCCTACAAGTCCGGACAGCCCGTATTTTCAGAGGTTATGTCCAGATTCCCGGCGACCCTTAAGCTGGCGTTCTGGGGCATGCTGTTTGCGGTGGTGCTTTCCATTCCCATTGGAATTATTTCCGCTACAAAGCAGTACTCCCTGACGGACAGCGTCAGCATGGTACTGGCCCTGCTCGGCGTGGCTACGCCGAACTTCTGGCTGGGCCTGATGCTGATCATCGGGTTTTCCCTTCATTTAAAATGGTTCCCGTCAGGCGGAGACGAGACCTGGCGTGCGCTGGTGCTGCCGGTGATCACGCTGGGAACCGGCTGCATGGCCAGCGTAACCCGTATTACCAGATCCTCCATGCTGGAGGTGGTGCGGCAGGACTATATCCGTACGGCGAAGGCCAAGGGAGTAAACCGCAGAGTCGTGATCTATAAGCACGCGCTGAAAAATGCGATGATTCCCGTCGTAACCGTTATCGGCCTGCAGTTCGGACAGCTGCTGGGCGGAGCGGTTCTGACCGAGTCTGTATTTTCCTGGCCGGGCGTCGGAACCTATCTGGTCAACAGCATCAAGGCGAAGGACACGCCTGCGGTGCTGGGCTGTGTTATTATATTCTGTATCTGCTTCAGCATCGTAAATCTGGTTGTGGATATTTTGTATGCCTACATTGACCCGAGAATCAAATCAAAATATAAATAGGAGGTGACGGCAGATGGTGAAAACAGCACAAACATATAAAAAACGCAGCATGGCATCAGAAATCTGGCGCCGCCTGTGCAGGAACAAGATGGCTATGCTTGGCCTTGTTATCATGGTTATTCTCGTGCTCACAGCTATTTTTGCAGACGTCATCGCGGATTATGATACGAAGGTGATTGCCCAGGATATCAAAAACCGCCTTCAGGGGCCAAGCATGGCCCACTGGTGCGGCACCGATGAGTTCGGACGGGATATTTTCGCCCGCCTGGTGCACGGTTCCAGGGTTTCTCTTGTGGTGGGCCTTGTTTCCGTAACCATTTCGCTGATTATCGGCGGTCCCCTGGGCGCTGTCGCCGGCTACTACGGCGGCAGAGTGGACAATGTGATCATGAGGATCATGGATATTTTCCTGGCGGTTCCCAGCATTCTGCTGGCCATGACCATTGTGGCGGCTCTTGGAACCAGTCTGGTAAACGTGATGCTGGCTATCGGTATTTCCGGCGTGCCCGGATATGCGCGTATTGTCCGGGCGTCTGTTATGAGCATTAAGGATCAGGAATTCGTGGAGGCCTCGAGAGCCATCGGAGCCAAGAGCCCGACTACCATTTTCCGGGAGATTCTTCCAAACTGCCTGGCGCCGATTATCGTTCAGGCAACCCTTTCCGTGGCAAGCGCGATTCTTTCCACCGCTTCCTTAAGCTTTCTGGGACTGGGGGTTCAGCCGCCGTCTCCGGAGTGGGGAGCTATGCTTTCCGGCGGAAGAAACTACCTGCGCGACGCCCTGCATCTGACCCTGTTCCCGGGCCTTTCCATCGTGATTACGATTCTGGCCTTGAACCTTTTGGGCGACGGGCTGCGTGACGCCCTGGATCCGCGATTAAAACAGTAGGAGGCAAGAAATGGAAGAGAAGAACTATACCGTTGACATAGAAAACCTCACTGTGCGGTACGAGACGTCCGATGGCATTGTGGAGGCAGTAAACGGCGTTGATTTAAAGATTGAGAGAGGAAAGACTCTGGGACTGGTGGGAGAGACCGGAGCGGGAAAGACCACCACGGCGCTTTCCATTCTGCGGCTGATTCCGGAGCCGCCGGGCAGGATTACAGGCGGAACCATCCGGCTTCAGGGAAAAAATATTTTCGATTACAGTGAGGATGAGATGGAGGCGATCCGCGGAAATCAGGTTTCCATGATTTTCCAGGATCCCATGACCTCCTTAAATCCGGTTATGACCGTCGGCGACCAGATCGCCGAGGAAATCCAGCTTCATAACAAGAAGATGGACAAAAAAGAGGTGATGGAGCGGACGAAGCAGATGCTGGAGATGGTGGGCATTCCCGGCGGGCGCTGCGATGAGTATCCTCATCAGTTTTCCGGCGGCATGAAGCAGCGGGTGGTTATCGCCATGGCGCTTGTGTGCAATCCGGACCTTCTGATTGCGGACGAGCCGACCACGGCTCTGGACGTGACGATTCAGGCCCAGGTGCTTGACCTGATGCAGAAGCTGAAGGAAAAATACAACACCTCCATGCTGATGATCACCCATGATCTTGGCATCGTGGCAGAGGTCTGTGACGAGGTCAGCATCATGTATGCGGGACGGATCATCGAGCACGGCAATCTGGAGGATATTTTCGAGAAGACAAGCCATCCTTATACAGAAGGACTGTTCGGCTCTCTGCCGGATATTGAAAACCGCAAGGAGGATCTGCATCCGATTCCCGGCCTGATGCCGGATCCGGCGGATCTGCCCTCAGGCTGCGCCTTCCATCCCCGGTGCAGGTACTGCACGGAGCTGTGCAAAACGAGACGGCCGGTGGAGACAAGGCTTTCAGATACCCATACGGTTGCCTGCCTGGCTTACGAGGAAGGCACAGGAGTTGTGTTAGGAGGGAAGCAAGGTGAGTGACGCAATCTTAGAGGTAAAGAATTTAAAGAAATATTTCAACACCCCGGGCGGTGTGCTTCACGCGGTGGACGATGTGAGCTTCACTCTGGAAAAGGGCAGAATCCTGGGCGTGGTGGGAGAGTCCGGCTGCGGAAAGTCCACCATGGGCCGTGCCATCCTTCGTCTTCACGAGCCAACCTCCGGAGAGGTGAATTTTGAGGGGCGGGACATTACGAAGATCTCCGCAGAGGAGATGAGAAAGCTGCGTTCCGACATGCAGATCATATTCCAGGACCCGTTTGCCTCCTTAAATCCGAGAAAATCTGTCAGCGAGCTGATCGGCGAGCCTCTGCGGCTTCACAAGATTTACAAGTCGAAGGCGGAGAGAGAGCAGCATGTGCTGGAGCTGATGGAGGTGGTGGGACTGGCGGAGCGGCTGGCGAACTCCTATCCTCACGAGCTGGACGGCGGACGGAGGCAGCGTATCGGAATCGCGAGAGCTCTGGCGCTGAATCCGAAGTTCATCGTCTGCGACGAGCCGGTGTCGGCTCTGGACGTTTCCATTCAGGCGCAGATTTTGAACCTGCTTAAGAAGCTGAAACGGGAGCGCGGACTGACCTATATGTTCATCACCCATGATCTTTCCGTTGTAAACTATTTCTCCGATGAAATCATGGTTATGTACCTGGGCAGGATGGTGGAGTACGCGCCGTCAGAGGAGCTGTTTAAGAACCCGGTCCACCCCTACACCAGGGCGCTTCTGTCGGCGATTCCGGTTCCGCGGCTGCGGTCAAAGAGGGAGCGGATTCTGTTAAAGGGAGAGATCACCTCCCCGATCAATCCGAAGCCCGGATGCCGTTTCGCGCCGCGGTGCGCCTATGCGAAGGAGTGCTGCTTTAAGGATTCTCCGGAGCTGAGAGATTTAGGCGGCGGGCACAAGGTGGCATGTCATTTCAGCCAGGAGTTTTTCAAAGGCTGAGAACAAGGGAAAGAGATACAGGAAAGGCATTAAAAATGACAGAGATTAAGATTGACAGACAGTTTATTGCGGACTGCTTCCGGGACTTTGTAAGTGTCCCCAGCCCGGTCAGCTACTACGATGAGATTCTTCCTGTTCTGGAAAAGTACGCCGGAATGTTTGGATATCCGGTGACCTATGACAGAAAGAATACCGGTTACATTACCCTGGAGGGAGAGGATAATTCAAAAACCGTTATGGTCGGCGCCCATCTGGATACACTGGGTCTGATTGTGCGGAAGATTGAGCCGGACGGCACCCTGCGGATCCGCCAGCTGGGCGGAGTTTCCTTCCAGAGCGTGGAGGGGGAGACGGTGACGGTCCATACCAGAAGCGGCAGGAAATATACCGGACTGCTGGTGTGCCAGTCCCATTCCACTCATGTGTTTGACGATGCGAGAACCCTGGAGCGGGGTGAGAACACCATGCTGATCAGCCTGGACGAGAAGGTGGAGACCAGGGAGGATGTGCTGGCTCTGGGAATCCGGCACGGCGATATCGTTTCCTTTGAGCCCCACTGTACAGTGACGGAGAACGGTTATGTAAAGTCCAGATTTATCGATGACAAGATGGCTGTGGCCGCTGTGTTCGCCGCCCTGAAATTCATGACGGAGAACGGCTTAAAGCCGAAGTACAGAACCCTGCTGACATTCCCGTTCTACGAGGAGATCAACCACGGCGGAGCTTATATTCCGGCGGAGGTGGAGGAGTTTGTCGCCATCGACATCGGCCTGATCGGACCGGATTATGACGGAAATGAGCGGGCGGTGAGCATCTGTGTCAAGGATAACTTCTCGCCCTATGACAGGAATCTGGTAAGCAGGATTATCACCGAGGCGGAGGCAAACGGCATTAATCATGCCATTGATATTTTCTACCGCTACGGCACCGACGCGAACGCCGCGGTACGCGCAGGAAACAATGTACGCGCAGCAGCCTTCGGCATGGCCTGTTACTGCAGCCACGGCATGGAGAGAACCCACCTGGATGGGGTTGTGGAGACGGCGAAGCTGGCGGTGGCTTATATGATGGAGTGGAAATAAAAATTATATATGAGCTGAGAGAAGCAAGGGAAGATGCCGGATTAAGAGCGTTCCTCCCTTGTTTTTCATTTCCCCTGTATTGACGGCTGCGGCTGAAATCGTTACAATAAAAAAGAATCCTGCGGCGAAATAAAGGTGTGGAAAGGAAAGATTCATGCTGAAAATATTTTTTGGAGATAATCCGGGAAATGGATATATTTTTAATACAGATGTGTTTTTTAATAACAGCTACGAGGATGAGTGGATCACAGCGGATATTTCGCGTCAGATGATCAAAGATGTGGATGGCTCGGAGGTGAAAGGAGGAAATTTGATTGAGAGTCCTTATTTGGGACCGATTCCGCCAGAACGCCTGTCCGGAGGTGTTAAGACATTGATTCTGATTGCGCATGACCGTAAACATATTTTCAATGGCTCGGCCTGTGGAGACAACTGTGCCAGGTGGATGCTGAGGCTGGCAGAGAATCAGGATATTCTGATTCGTCTGGGTCACATTATGAATTTTGGATGTGATCCGTTCAACATTGAAGTTGTCAATACAGGACAGGTGGTTCATACCATGCAGGAGCTGGACGAGGAAGTGATTAAAAATCGACTGCTGAGGGATGAAAAATGATTGGACGGTATGAGGTTGAGGTCTATAATAAGCGGGTTCATTATCAGCTTGTTGTAAAGCGAAATATTACGGTCATTCAAGGGGATAGCGCTACTGGGAAAACAGAGCTGATAAGGATGATTTCCGATTATGAGAATAATGGAAGCTCTTCCGGCGTGACAGAGATTTGCGAAAAGCCTTGTGTGGTCCTGGGAAATACGTTTTGGAGAGAGCGCTTAAACGCACTTTCCCAGTGTATTATATTTGTTGATGAGGGAGCAGCTTCCATATAGTATTGAGGAGATATATGGAATGCGACAGGATCGGTCTATGCAGAAATATAAGGGAGTAAAGCGTGTTTATAATGAGTTGTATCAGCTGTATACCGTAAAAGGAGATTCATGGAGTGTTCCGGAAGCTGTGATAACGGAGGATTCCAATTCAATAGCGTTATATGCCCCGGAGTCGTTTGAATATTTACTGTTAAAATCAGATAATATGCCACACACGGCTTTTGTAACGGAGGAAACATTCCGCTTTGCAGACAGTAAAGAATATTTTAGTTGGGAGGAATTTTATACCAGCTATTTGATCAGAAAGACAGAAAATACAATATATCAATACAGTAAGAAAAAACTAAAAGAGACATATCTGACGGCAGGAAGCAGGAAAAGGATTATGAGTCAGCTTCCAGAAACCCTGCAGGCGATGAAAAGAGAATAAGAACAAAATCACAGATCAGACAGGAAGACAGGGAGGCGGCATATGAACGGAGCAGAGCGGATTTATCTGGCAATCGATTTAAAGTCCTTTTATGCCTCTGTGGAGTGCCGGGAGCGCGGCCTGGATCCCATGACCACCAATCTGGTGGTGGCGGATGAGAGCAGGACGGAGAAGACCATCTGTCTGGCGGTATCCCCATCCCTGAAGGCCTACGGGATTTCCGGGCGGGCCAGGCTGTTTGAGGTGATCCAGCGGGTGCGGGAGGTCAACGGACGCAGGCGGGCGGCGGCGCCGGGAGGGGAGCTTACAGGATCCTCCTGGGATGACAGAGAGCTGTCGGTATCGCCGGAGCTGGCGGTGTCCTATATCACGGCGCCTCCCCGGATGGCTCATTATATTCGTTACAGCACGCAGATCTATCAGATTTACTTAAAGTATGTGGCGCCGGAGGACATGCATGTGTACTCCATCGATGAGGTGTTCCTGGATGTGACCCAGTACCTGGGGATCTACGGGCTGACGCCGCGGGAACTGGCAGGAAGGATCTGCCTGGATGTACTGGAAACCACAGGGATCACGGCGGCTGCCGGGATCGGAACCAATCTGTATTTGTGCAAGGCAGCTATGGATATTGTAGCCAAGCACATTGCGCCGGATCAGAACGGCGTCCGCATCGCCAGCTTAAATGAGCGGGAGTACAGACGGCTTCTCTGGTCGCACCGTCCGCTGACAGATTTCTGGAGAGTAGGCCGTGGCTATGAGAAAAAGCTGGAGGAGCATGGTCTGTTCACCATGGGCGATATAGCCAGATGCTCCCTGGGAGGGCCCGGCGACTACCACAATGAGGAGCTTTTGTACCGGCTGTTCGGTGTGAACGCAGAGCTTCTGATCGATCACGCCTGGGGCTGGGAGCCGTGCACCATTGCGGATATCCGGGCTTACCGTCCGGAGAACAACAGCCTTGTTTCCGGCCAGGTGCTGCACTGCGGATATGATTTTGAAAAGGCCAGACTGGTGCTGCGGGAGATGGCAGACCAGATGGCGCTGGATCTGGTGGAGAAGAATCTGGTGACAGATCAGCTGGTGCTGACCATCAGCTATGACAGGGAAGCATTAACCGGTTCCGGGCAGGGCGGTTCCTATAAGGGAGAGATTACCCAGGACCGGTATGGACGCGATGTGCCGAAGCCGGCTCATGGGACCATCAACTTAAAGCGCGCCACATCCTCATCCAGGCTTTTGACGGAGGCGGCCGTGGAGCTTTATGACAGGATTATGAACCGTCGGCTGACGGTGCGCAAGCTGTCCATTTCAGCAAATCATGTGGTGGAGCAGGGGCAGGAGCAGAAAACGGAGCGCTTTCAGCAGATGGATCTTTTTACGGATTATGAGGAGCTGGAGGCAAAGCGGCAGCAGGAGGAGGAAAGCCTGGAGCGGGAGAAACGGCTGCAGAAAACCATGCTGGATATCCGGAAGAAATTCGGCAAGAACGCCATTTTAAAAGGCATGAATCTGGAGGAGGGCGCCACGGCCAGGGAGAGAAACGGGCAGATCGGCGGCCATAAGGCATAAGGAGGAGATTATATGAGACAGCAGAAGGACAGCAGTCTTTATGAGGATATGCTGGAGCTTCCTCATCATGTGTCAGGGGTTCATCCGCAGATGTCCATAAGGGACCGGGCGGCTCAGTTCGCGCCGTTTGCAGCTTTATCCGGCCACAGCGCGGCTATCCGGGAGACAGCCAGACTGACGGAGGAGGCTCCGGAGCTGGAGGAGGCAGAATTGGAGATACTGGACCGGAGGCTGCGGTTTCTGCGGGAGCGGCTGCAGGAACGTCATGGTTTTTCTCTGGACGGGGAGCCAGTTAGGGTTTTATATTTTCAGCCGGACGGCCGCAAGGCGGGAGGGAGATACGTATCCTGCACCGGCGTGGTGAAAAAGCTGCAGGAGTATGAGGGGCTTCTGATTATGGAGGACAACACCCGGATTCCCATCAGGGATATCGCAGAGTTGGAGGGGGAGCTGTTTGAGGCGGCTGGCATATAGGAGAGACAGCAGGATGAAAAAACAGGGTAAAAAAACAGGAAAGCCATCGGAGGGGAATTCCTTTGTCAGCAGGATCCTTTGTTTTATCAGCATCATGCTGTTTCTTCTTTTGTTTTTGCTGATCCTATATACATTCAACAGCTTTCGCATGATGAGGGAGAGGGAGGAGGCCTCTGTGCGTTCCACCCTTCAGATCTATGCCAAGCAGCTTGACAGCAAATTTGCAGCGATGGATCAGTGCCTGGAGGGGATTCTGGGACAGTCGAACCTGATCAGGCAGATGAGCCACGACAGGGAGGCGGAGCGGTATTTTGCGTCTGTGGAGCTTCAGAGCGATCTGAAAAATTATATTTTAAATAATGGCGAGCTGGATTATTTCCTGATTATGGAAAGACAGTATCAGGGGCTGGTGGCGGCGTCAAGCACAAGGATGAAGCTGGCGGAAAAGGAAGCCGCTCATGCCTGGATCAGACAATATGTACGGCCAGTGCAGGAGGGGAAACCCAGGTGGGACAGTATTACGCTGAACGGTGAAGACTACATTGCAAAGATATATTCCGGGAACGACTGGTCCATAGCGGCCTTTTCCAAACTGGACACCTTTCTTGGAGACGTCAGGGCAGTCAGCTATCCGATGGGCCAGAGCTTTCTGCTGTGCGGCGGAGACGGCCTGTGCATGGCGAATCTGGAGGCAGGAAAAGACAGATATGTGGGAAGCGCGCTGCCGGAGGAGGAAGAAAGCCGGAAGCAGTCCCTGTATGTCCAGACGCTGGATCAGGGAAAGACGGATGTCAGACTGGTTGGAGTGATCAGCTGGGGCGGAATATGGAAGCGCTTCGGCTTTAACAGTGTGTTTATCGGGCTGATTATGATTTGCGCGATTGGCTGCAATATGGTGATTCTAAGCTACATACAGCGGGAGATTCATCAGCCGCTGAAGCATCTGATGAAGACGATTGCGGACATTGAAGAGGGAGATTATAAGCAGCGGGCAGAGGAGCATTACCGTACCAGGGAGCTCCAGAGCCTGACCAGCTCATTCAACAGGATGATGGATGTGATTGTGAATCTTCGCATCAGGGCCTATGATGAGAAAATACGTCTGATGGATACGCAGATGAAATACTTCCAGATGCAGATCAAGCCGCATTTCTTTTTAAATGCGCTGACTACCATTTACAGTATGAGCTATCAGAAACGGGATGCAGACATCAGAAGCTATATTGATGCGCTGACAAGAACGGTCCGGTATATGTTTAAGACAGGTCTTCACACCGTCCCCCTGAAGGAGGAGCTTATGCATTTAAGGAATTATTTCCAGATGCAGGAGCTTCGTTATCCGGATTGTGTATTCTGGTACTTTGAGGTAGGGAAGGAAGCGGAGGAGTGGGAGATTCCGCAGATGCTTCTTCATACCTTCATTGAGAATGAATATAAGTATGCAGTCAGGATAGACAGCCTTTTATCCATACTGATCCGGGCGGAGGTTATCTGCCGGAATGGGGAGAAACTGCTTTTGGTCAGGATGGAGGATGACGGTGTTGGTTTCCCGGAGGAGGTGATCCGTTATATTAATTTTAAAAGCGAGGATCCATCCCGAGAGGGACGGCATGTAGGTCTTTGGAATATAAAGAGAACCTTAGAGGTGATTTATCAGAGAGAGGGGCTTTTGCATCTGTCTAATCTGGAAACAGGAGGTTGTTTGATTGAGATACAGATTCCAAAGAGGGCAAGGATACGGGAGACAGAAGGAGTGACAGGATGATGAAGATTCTGGTTGTGGATGATGACATGGCAACGGTGGAGGCCATTCGGGAATCTGTAGACTGGAAAAAGCTGGGAATTGATACAGTGCAGACGGCTTATAATATCGAGCAGGCCAAAAAGCTTCTGGAGAAGGAGGCCGCCGATATTGTGGTATGCGATATTGAGATGCCCATGGGCAACGGAACAGAGCTGATTCAATGGATCCGGGAACGTAAGCTTCCATGTGAATTTCTGTTTCTGACCTGCCATGAGGATTTCCGGTACGCATCGGTGGCTATTGAATATCAGGCTGCCGGATATCTGGTAAAGCCGTTCAACGCGCACCGTATGGAGCTGGAGCTTTTAAGAGTGGTTCAAAGAATTGAGGAAAAGCAGCGTCTGGAGGAGGAAAGCCACTACGGGAAGTGGCTGAGCAGGAATCAGGAGCAGGTTCTGAACAGCTTCTGGAGGAGACTGCTGTTTCGGGAGCTGGGGGCGGACCGGGGCCTGATTAAAAAGGATGCGGAAAACAGGAGGCTGGGGCTTTCGCTTGACGGAGCATACCGGATTACAGGGGTAAGACTCAGCGATTCCGATCAGATCCACCATGAACTGGGAGAGGAGCTGCTGGAATTTATCGCGGAAAAGCTGGTGTCAGAGATTGTGGCCGGGGAGCTGGCCAATACATCTGTTGTGAAAAAGCGTGTTCATGAGACGCTGTTTTTCCTGGTTGTGGACTGGAAAGAGACAAAGGAGCAGCTTCTTTATGACAGATGCCGGGAGCTGGTGCAGACGGGAGGCGGCTATCTGGGCTGCCAGTTTACCTGCTGTGTGGGAAAAAGCTGTGAGATCAGCGGCCTGGCAGACGCGGCGGATGCGGTTATTTCCGTCATTACAAGAAATGTGCTTTATTCCGGCAGTGTGTTTTATGAGCGGGATGCGGAAGAGATACCGGCGGGAAGAAACCGGGTTTTAGATTTAAAGCAGCTGGAGTCCTGGCTTATGGATCAGGATAAAGGCCGGATTCTCAATGCGGTCAAGGAAACTCTCGGCCAGATGTCACGGCAGAATATGGTCAATGTGGATACGCTGTTTGTCGTGGAACAGGAGATCCTGCAGCTGATTTACGCATATCTGTACAGGAATGGAATTCAGGCCGCCGAGCTTTTTTCTGACCAGACATCCCAGAAGATTCAGAGACAGGCTCAAAACTCTGTGTTTGACACGATAAAATGGGCAAATTATGCCCTGTCCCGGACCCTTGACTATGAAAACGAGGTAAAGCGTCCCGTTTCTCTTGTGGAAAAGGTGGAGGCATATATACACAGCCACTATCAGGAGAGCATTACCAGAGAGGATATTGCCGGCTCTGTTTTTCTGGCTCCGGAATATCTGGCAAAGCTGTATAAGAAGCAGACCGGGAAGAGCCTGAAGGATTACGTCAATCAGTACCGGGTAGAGCAGGCCAAAATGCTTTTAAAAAACGGGGAGGAAAATATCAGCCAGATTTCCGCCCAGGTTGGTTATGATAATTTTTCTTATT
>JAUNGW010000044.1 GCA_030524245.1 Eubacteriales bacterium | reverse complement strand
GATCCCCGGGCGGGAAAATCCTATCAGTCGGAGGTGTCCGGATTATTCGGCGCTTATGCGGACGTGGCGCTTTACAGCGTTATGGACGGCTCGGCCATGGGGGTGCTGCCCAGGGCGGATCTGTTTGTGATTTCCACAGACGCCTACGGCTCGGCAGAGGAGGTGGCCCGCCATGTGCCTATGGGCAGCGAGACCATGGCCATTGAGGTTTCTTTTAAGTGGAGGGAGCTGCGAAAGCTTAAGGAAATACCGGCGGGGACGAAGGTGCTGTTTGTGAATCTGACAAGAACCATGGCGCAGGAGGCTATCGCCCAGCTTAACCAGTTTGGAATCAACCATATCCAGCTGATTCCGTTTTATCCGGGGGCGGAGCCGGTTCCCGGCGCTTTAGTTGCGGTGACGCCGGATGAGATGCGCTATGTGCCGGCGGAGATAGAGACGAAAATCAATCTGGGGCAGAGATCCTGCACATCAGGCATGATGATTGAGATTGCCCTGCGCCTTGGTCTGGAGCAGCTTCTGGAGACAGATGAGTTCCGGGAATATTTCCGCAGTATTGCCACCAGCAACTACAGCTTTGACCAGATGTTCGCCAGATCCGTACGCCTGGAAAGCCAGTTTCACATCCTGATGGACGTGCTGGAGGAGGGGGTGATCGGCGTCAATGAGCGGGGGGAGATCTTTGCCTGCAGCCGCCACGCGGAGGAGATCACCAGGGCCAGCGCGGGGCTGGCTGCGGGAAAACGGGGCGAGGACGTATTCCCTTATATTCCTTTTGCGGACTGCCTGAAGGGGCGGCGGCGGGTGGAGGCCCGGGTGCGGAAAATTCATGGGGTCAACGTCAGCGTGGAGGTGGTGCCGGTGCTGCGCCAGGATATGTGCATCGGAGCCTTCGCCATTCTTCAGAAATTCAATGAGGCGGAGAAGCGGCAGACGGCTCTGCGGGGGCAGCTTCTGAAGCGGGGGCATACGGCCAAGTATGATTTTGACGATGTGACGGGTACCTCTGAGGCGGTCTGCGCGGTGAAAACCATTCTGCGGCGTATGGCGGCCAGTGAAAGTCCGGTTCTTCTGATCGGGGAAACCGGTACGGGAAAGGAGCTGTTTGCCCACGCCCTTCATCAGGCCTCCAGACGGCGGGAAGGGCCGTTTGTAGCCATTAATGTGGCGGCCGTGCCGGAGAATCTGCTGGAAAGCGAGCTGTTCGGCTACGAGGAGGGGGCCTTTACCGGAGCGAAAAAGGGAGGAAGGCCAGGACTTCTGGAGCTTGCCCACGGCGGCACCCTGTTCCTTGACGAGGTGGAGGGAATGAGCCAGCTGCTGCAGGTGAAGCTTTTGCGGGTGCTGCAGGAGCGGGAGATTATGAGAGTTGGAGGAGACCGGATTATTCCCATTGACGTGCGGATTGCGGCGGCCACGAACGAGGCGCTGGAGCGGATGGTTGAGGAGGGAAGCTTCCGACGGGACCTGTATTACCGGCTGAATACGCTGCCGGTGGTGGTTCCGCCGCTGACGAAGCGGGGAGATGATATGTTTCTTCTGGCGGAGCAGTTCCGGGAAGAGCTGGGAGGGGAGTTTATCTTGTCAGAGGAGGTGAGACAGTTTTTCCGCGTGTATTCCTGGCCGGGAAATATCCGGGAGCTGCGGAATGTGATAGAGTATTTTGTATACACTGGACAGAAGGTGATTACCCTGGAGCAGCTTCCGCCTACGGTGCTGAAAAGCGGGCAGGTACGCCTGCGCCAGGCGGACGCCGGAGTCCCGGTCTGTGCGGCGGGACTGGACGGTTTGGATCCGGATATTGATGAGCATTCGCTGCGCTTTGTCCTTGGCCAGCTGTACGCGGCGTCGGAAGCCGGTACAGTCATGGGACGGGACAGGCTGCTGGAGCAGGCCAGACAGATTCATCTGCCCCTGTCCCAGCAGGAGGTGCGCCGGATTTTGTCGGAGCTTGCGGGGCTGGGACTGGCCAGAGTCAGCAGGGGACGCGGCGGAACCAGGCTGACCATAAAGGGCCGGCAGGCCTGGGAAGAGAGGTACAGGCCTGCCGGTTAAGAGGCGGCCGGATACGGCCGGTACTCAGTTAAACTGATAGGCGGTCAGAACCGGCGTCCGGCCCTGGCTTTTATCATTGAAATACTCGTAAAGGCTGACGCCTAAAAAGGAGCCGGAAATATTAAACAGGTTTGTCCAGCCCCGGCCCTGCAGCCGGCAGATGGCATAGTAGCTGCGCTGGCCGGTGCGGCAGTGGAGGTAGACGGGGATGTCCTTCGGGATTTCCCCCATCCGCTCCTTTAACTGGCTTAAGGGAATGTTGACGGAGCCAAGCAGGTGGCCGGCCGCGTATTCCCCCGGCTCCCGCACGTCCACAATATAAGCGCCGGATTCCACCAGCTGCCGTACCTGGGATACGGGAACCTGGCGGAAACGGGCTTCCAGGATGTTTAAGCCCACCAGGGCGGCCTGATTGACCACATCTCTGGCCGTGCCGAACACAGGAGAGTAGCAGAGCTCCACATCCTTTAAATCCTCCAGGGTTCCGCCCATGGAGATCAGAGAGGCGATTACGTCAATCCGCTTGTCTGCGCTGCCCTGTCCGATGGCCTGAGCGCCCAGAAGCCGCCCTGTGGGAAGCTCGAACACCAGCTTAAGGCCCATATAATGGCTGTCCGGCATCAGGCTTACCTTGTCCGGCGGATATACCAGGGCAAAACCGCAGGGAATGCCGGCAGCCCTGGCGGCCTGCTCGCTTAGGCCGGTGCAGGCCGCGTTCTGATTGAAAATACGGACGCAGGAGGAGCCGATAAAGCCGCTGTTTCTTGCGCTTCTGCCGCAGATATGATCAGCTGCGGCACGGGCCTGCTTCTGAGCCGGACCGGCCAGGGCCAGGCGTCCCGGCTTTGCCAGAAGCCGGTGAAAGGACTCTGCCGCGTCGCCGACGGCATAAATGTCAGGATCGGAGGTCTGTCCGTTGTGGTTGACCTGAATTCCTCCGGTGATGCCGATGACAAGGCCGGCTTCCCTGGCCAGAGTAACCTCCGGGCGGACGCCGATGGCCATGACAACCAGCTCCGCCTCCAGCTCCAGCTCCCTTTCGCCCTGCTTCAGCAGGATCGTATGCTCCCGGATTTCCGAAAGCGAGGAGGAAAGCTGGAGGCTGACGCCGTGATCCATCATTTCCTTATGAAGTGTCTGAACCATATCATAGTCGAAGGGAGCCATGATCTGAGGAGCAGCCTCGGCAAGAACTACCGATACGCCGGCTGCGGTCAGATTCTCAGCAATCTCCACGCCAATAAAGCCGCCGCCGATGACGGCCGCCTTTTTTACCTTATGAGCTTCCATATAAGCCTTCAGCCCCGTAATATCAGCCACATTGCGGACGGAGAACACATGAGGACGGTGAATGCCCCTGATGCTTTCCGGAAGCACCGGATTGGCGCCGGGAGAAAGCACCAGCTTGTCATAGGTTTCCGAATACGTCTCTCCGGTGATCACATTGCGGACAGCCACCAGCTTTTCCTTTGGGGAGACAGACGTTACCTCGCAGTGAACGCGGACCTGAATTTCGTGCTGTCTGAGAAACCGTTCCGGCGTCATCAGGACGAGGGAGCGGCTGTCAGCTACCGTTCCGCTTAAATGATAGGGAAGAGCACAGTTGGAAAAGGAAACGTGCTCACCCCGTTCAAACATGATAATCTCAGCTTCCGAATCCAGACGGCGGAGACGCGCCGCCGCGGAAGCCCCTCCGGCAACACCGCCGACAATCAAAATTTTCTTATGCATAAGCAAATTCCTCCTTATCCCCTATTCTAACGGATGCCGGTATAACAGGCAAGTATTATCGAAGGTTCATTCAATGAGAAAATAAGGCCAAAAACCAGCTTACAGGCGAAGAACGTCATGAAGTAAAACAACCAGATAAACCTGAAGTATAACCAAAAGCAGCCAGATAAACCATAAAAAAGAATTCTGCTGCGCAGGATTCTCCGCCTGCGGCAGGACGCGACGGCGACATAGCCTCATTTTTTCCGCAGTGCGGCCCCCTGTGTCAGAAATGGAAAGCAGAATTGGCACAGCGCTTGCTTTACATAAGAGTATAAGCACAGTCCATGCCGGCCGGCATACAGACTCGTGAAATCAGGTGAGAGAGAGGAAACCAGCATATGAAATATGATTTTGACCAGGTCATCGACCGCAGCAGAAACCGTTCTTCCAAATACGATGAGAGAATCAAAAAATTCGGAACCATGGATGTGATTCCCCTGTGGGTGGCCGATATGGATTTCAAAACCGCGCAGCCGATTATTGATGCGGTAAAGGCAAAGGCAGAAGAGGGAATCTGGGGCTACACCTCCCGCCCGGACAGCTACTTCGACGCAATCTGCGGCTGGCAGAAGCGGCGCAACGGCTGGGAGATCGATAAGAGCCTGGTAAGCTGGGCGCTGGGCGTGGTTCCGGCCCTGGCGGGGATCATACAGGTATTCAGCAGGCCCGGAGATAAGGTGATGATTCAGACACCGGTGTATTCTGAGTTTTATGACGTGACAGAGGCTTTGGGACGTCAGGTGGCGGAGAATCAGCTGCTGGAGCAGGACGGCACATGGGTGATCGATTTTGACGACTTTGAAAAGAAGGCGAAGGAGGTAAAAATCTTCCTGCTGTGCAGCCCCCACAATCCGCTTGGAATCGTGTGGACCAGGGAGCAGCTGAAGCGGATGGCAGATATCTGCATCGCCAACGATGTGCTGCTTGTATCTGACGAGATTCATTCGGATCTGATCTTCCACGGGAAAAAGCATATCCCCACGGCAGTGATATCCGATGAAATCAAAAGCCATGTGATCAGCTGTATTTCCGGAACAAAGACCTTTAACCTGGCGGGACTTCAGGCATCTACAACCGTATTCCCCAACAGGGAGATGAAGGAAAAATACGATTATTTCTGGAACAGCATGGACATTCACCGCAACAATGCCTTCAGCTCCGTGGCCATGGAGGCGGCCTTCAACGGAGGCGAGGAGTGGCTGGAACAGCTTCTGGAGTATCTGGACGGCAACTTTGAGCTGATCCGGACTTACTGCTCGGAGCATATTCCGCAGATTAAGCCGAATATTCCGGACGCCACCTATCTTGTATGGCTGGACTGCCGGGAGCTGGGCATGGACAATGAGAGCTTACGGTCCTTTATGATTGAGAAGGCCGGACTTGGGCTGAATGAGGGATATACCTTTGGAAGAAGCCTAACCGGATTTATGCGGCTCAACGCGGCCTGTCCCAGAAGCGTGCTGGAGAAGGCGTTAAAGCAGCTGGAGGCAGCGGTAAGGGCGCTGTAAGCGAAGGAAGAGAACATGGGGAACAGATGAAGCGGGCGGAGGGGCATCCGCCCGGATTCATACCGGAGTGTGCAAAAGAAAAATGAGGAGGAGGCTTACACATGAATATGAAGAACATATGGCAAAGCTATAAATTCCCGCTGCTGCTTGTGGGCGGAATTTTAGCCGGCGCTCTGACCGGCGTTATCATGGGAGAGAAGGCGGCCGTTCTGGCTCCGGTAGGGCAGATTTTCCTGAATCTGATGTTCACCATTGTGGTTCCGATGGTTTTTATTTCCATTACCGCCGCGGTAGGCAATATGGTAAATATGAAGCGTCTCGGGAGGATTCTCGGAAGCCTGGTTGTGACCTTTGTGGTCACCGGAGTCTTCGCGGCGGCGCTGGTGCTGGTGGTCGTGAATATCTGGAAGCCGGCGGCCAATACGGTGATTGAGATGGGAAACGCCGAAATGGGCGAGGCGGCCAGTATTGGGAATATGATCGTCGGCGCTCTGACGGTAAATGATTTCAGCGGTCTGATGAGCCGGAGCAACATGCTTCCGATCATCGTATTCGCAATTATGTCCGGTCTGGCCGTGTCCTGGTGCGGCGGCGAGGAGAGTCCGGTCGGCCGGCTTTTAAACAATTTAAACAATATTGTGATGAAAATAGTCGATATGATTATGAAGCTGGCGCCCATCGGTCTGGGCGCGTATTTTGCGAGCCTGGTGGGAGAGTTTGGCCCGCAGCTGATCGGGGACTACGGGCGCACCATGGCGATCTACTACCCCATGTGCGCGGTGTATGTGCTGATATTTTTCCCTCTGTACAGCTGGTTTGCAGCAGGGAAACCGGGCGTGAGCCGGATGTTTAAGCATATTTTTAATCCGGCAGTAACGGCGTTTGCAACCCAGAGCTCCGTGGCAACCCTTCCGGTAAACATGGAGGCCTGCAGAAAAATCGGCGTGCCCGATGATATTTACAATATTGTGCTTCCTATGGGAGCCACCATGCACATGGATGGTTCCGTGCTGTCCGCCATCACGAAGATTGCCTTCCTTTACGGCGTATTTCAGATGGAGTTTTCCGGGGCGGGAACCTATGCCATGGCTGTTGCCGTAGCGATTTTAAGCGCCTTCGTTCTCTCCGGCGCACCGGGCGGAGGCCTTGTGGGAGAGATGCTGATTGTCAGCCTGTTCGGCTTTCCGGCGGAGGCATTTCCATTGATTGCAACCATCGGATTTTTAGTGGATCCGGCGGCCACCTGCTTAAATGCCAGCGGCGATACCATCGCGTCCATGATCATCGCGCGGCTGGTGGAGGGGAAGGGGTGGCTTCTGTCGGAAGGGCGCGGCGGCAGATAAACCGATTTCCTGAACGGCTTTATTCCCTTGGCTTTTTCAGCTCAATGGCATAACCGTCGGGCGTGTCAAACCAGTGCTTTTTCTCCTCATACTGACGGCAGCCCATGGCCCTGGCCCTGGCGATTACTGTGTCCCAGTCGTCTGAGGCAATGCCGAGATGGCTGTACATACCGCCGTGCTCTCCCTGGGTTGCCACTTCATTTAACTGAATCCCTTCTGCAAACCAGATCTGGCGTCTGGGCGCCTCTCCCTTTTTCCGTTCCGGGGTCATCTCAAAAACTTCCTGAAAAAATCTGCAATACCAGTCGAAATTGGGCACATCCAGCGCCACATGATGAATTGTTCCGGGCATAAGTCTCCTCCTGACAGATTAATGTATGTACTACTATACAATAAAAATGCAGAATTGAAAAGGGGATACTGCTTTTCAATTCTGCTTCTTATTCTGCCTTTTATGTCAGGGGCTGGTGTTTTCCGCGCTTTAAAAAGACGCCGCGGTTTTCCCTGAACACCTGTCCCTCTGACGCTGTCAGCACGCCGCGCAGATAGACTGCCTCGATCACGCCGGTCAGCGTCTTTCCCTCCAGGGGAGCGTAATCACAGCGGCTCTGCTGCGCCGCGGCGGTCACTGTCTGTCTGCGGCCAGGATCCAGGATGACGATATCGGCGTCTGCGCCCTTGATCAGCGCGCCCTTGCGTGGATACAGGCCGTACAGCTTTGCCGGATTTTCGGCAAGCACCTGACACATTTTTTCTTTTGTGATGCGTCCGCGGGCCACGCCCTCTGAATAAATGACGAGCCCTCTCGTCTCAACCCCTGGCATGCCGCCGGGAATTTTGCGAAAGTCATCCCTGCCAAGGGCCTTCTGCGCACAGGTGAAGGCGCAGTGATCCGTGGCGACTGTCTGGATTTCCCCGTCCGCAAGGGCCTTCCACAGCGCAGCATTGTCACGGGGCTTCCTCAGAGGCGGGGCAATCACATACTTTGCCCCTTCAAAGCCAGGCAGCCCGTACAGAGAATCATCCATCACCAGATACTGCGGGCAGGTTTCCGCGTAAACGGTCTGTCCGCGTTTTCTGGCTGCCCGGATCTCCTCCAGTCCTTCCTCACAGGTGAGATGTACATCGATGACCTCTGTCTCTGCGATCCCGGCAAGGTGCAGCAGCCGGCCGATCGCTTCTGCCTCTGCGGCAGCCGGCCGCGAGAGACAGTGAGAGGAGACTCTGGCAAGTCCGTCCCCGGCAGCCAGCTTCTCTCTGAGCGCGTCAATCACGCCGGAGTTTTCACAGTGAACGCCGGTAATGCCGCCGACCTCCTTTAACCGCACCAGAATCTCGTACAGGGTTTTGTCGTCCACCTGCGTGTCATAGGTCATATAAAGCTTAAAGGTGGAAACACCTGCGTCCATCATGTCCTGGCACTGCCTTGCGGTTTCAGGATTCCAGTCTGTAATGGACATATGGATGCCGTAATCACAGGAGCAGCCCACAGCTGCTTTTTCCAGCCAGTTATGAAGCCCCTCCTGCAGGGTTTCTCCCGGATACTGGGTGCCGAAATCAATGATGGCTGTGGTGCCGCCGCTGACAGCCGCCTTCGTTCCGGAGGCAAAATCATCGCAGGTCACCGTGCCTGCAACATGCAGGTCGAAATGCGTATGCGCGTCGATAAAACCGGGAAAAACCAGCTTTCCTGCCGCGTTTACGATCTCGGCTTCCGTGTCCTTTTCGCAGGCGGCCTCTTTCGTTCGTGGCCCGGCAGCGTCCCCGTCAGGGGTATCCAGCCGCCTTACCTCCACGATCTTTTCGCCTTCGATGCAGATGTCTCCCACAAAGCTTTCCTTTGAGGTCACGATTGTACCGCCCTTTATGATCAGCATATCCCTGCTCCTTTCCTTCTGCTTTCAGCTGTTTTCGTCCGTTCCGAAAGAGAATCCGGCTCCGGCTTCGGAGCCTACCTTCGCTTTGCATAGGGGGTGTGAGTCAGCGGAAGCACCGTCTCAAACTCGCCCGTGAGCTTATAGTAAGCGCCTGCAATGGCCGGGGCCGTTGGAATCGAGGTGATCTCGCCGATGCCGATGGCGCCGCCGGCCGCATCGATACCAGGCTTTTCAATGATGACCGGCGTCACCTCCGGCGTCTTGTCTGCCCGGAACAGTCCCAGTGTTCCAAACTTTGCCGTCGGCACGCAGTCCACCAGAGGATATTTCTCCGTCAGCGCATACCCGCAGCTCATCACAACGCCGCCTTCGATCTGTCCCTCGACAGATTTTGGATTGATGGCCTTCCCCACGTCATGGGCTGCCACGATCCGCTGGATCGTGCCGTCCTCATTCAGCACACAGACCTGGGTTGCATAGCCGTATGCCACGTGAGAAACCGGATTGGGCACATCTGCGCCCATCTTGTCAGTTTTGGCCAGATATTCTCCGTAGAACTCCCGGCCCTCCAGCGGCCCGAGAGAGAGAATGTATGATTCTCCGTCCTGGCCGGTCTTTATAAGATTCTGCTCTTCTAAGGCCTGACGCAGCAGCAGGCAGGCTCTGCGGCAGGCTTCGCCTGTGACGAGGGTCTGTCTGGAGCCGGAGGTCGTGCCGGAATCCGGCGCAACCTTCGTGTTCGGATTCATCCATTCCACCTGGTCGCAGGATGCAGAGGCATACTCGCATACCATCTGAGCAAGAACGGTTCCCAGGCCCTGTCCGATACAGGAGGCGCCTGCGTGGATCTGGATGCGGCTGTCCTTCACAATCAGCTTCACACGTCCCGTATCCGGAATGCCAACGCCCACGCCGGCGTTTTTCATGGCGCAGCCGATCCCCACGTATTTATTACCGTAGAAGACGTCCTTTACCGCCTCCAGCGTCTCCGCAAGTCCTGTGGAAGCGTCTGCAATCTGTCCATTGGGAAGCACCTGGCCGGGCCGGATGGCATTCTGATAGCGGAACTGCCACGGATCTATGCCCACCATCTCTGCCAGCAGGTCGATGTTGCGCTCTGTGGCAAAGCAGGTCTGCGTTACGCCAAAGCCCCGGAACGCGCCTGCCGGCGGATTGTTCGTATAGACTGCCGTGCCGTCAATGTCGATGGACTGGTAGTTGTAGGGGCCGGCCGCATGGGTGCAGGCTCTCTGCAGCACCGGTCCGCCCAGGGAGGCGTATGCGCCGGTGTCGGAAACAACCACCGCCTTCATCGCGGTCAGGTAGCCCTTCTCGTCGCAGGCCGTGGTCATCTCGATGGTCATCGGATGGCGCTTCGGATGGACAATCAGGCTCTCTCTGCGGGTCAGCCTGCATTTGACCACACGCTTGGTCAGGTAGGCAACCAGCGCCGCATGGTGCTGCACGGTCACATCCTCCTTGCCGCCAAAGCCGCCGCCCACCAGCTGGTTCTCAACGATTACCTTCTCCGGATCAATGCCAAGAAGGATACTCGTTTCGTGTCTTGTATCGTAGGTTCCCTGATCTGAGCTGCAGATAAACACGCCGTCGTCAAAGGGCATTGCAACCGCGCACTCCGGCTCCAGAAATGCGTGCTCTGTCCATGGCGTCTGATAAATCCGCGTTACCTTATGGGCGGATTCTGCAATGCGTTTTTCCGCGTCATTTTTCATCAGATGCTCATGAGAGAGGATATTGCCGCCCTCATGCAGCTGCGGCGCATCCGGCTCCATGGCCTCAAAGGGCGATGTCACAGGCTTCAGCACCTCATATTCTACCTGCACCAGCGCCTTTGCCTTTTGCAGGATCTCCTCGGTTTCCGCCGCGACGATTGCGATGGCGTCCCCCAGATAGCGCGTGATGTCTCCCTCTGCAATCATGGTGTCCCAGTCCTGCTTCAGATGCCCGACCTTATTCTTTCCGGGAATATCCGCCGCCGTCAGTACGCAGACAACTCCCGGAAGGGCCTTCGCCTCCTCCGTGTGAATCTTTATCACCCGTGCCCGGGGATGGGCCGAGCGGACGGCGGACGCATGGATCATGCCTTCGATTTCGATATCGTCACAGTAAACGCCGGTGCCGAGCACCTTGAGCTCCACATCGATCCTGTGCACCGACTGTCCTGTTTTGATCAGACGGTTCTGCTCCTCAACAGGAATTTCCTCACGCAGCATCTTCGCAGCCAGCAGGATCGCATCGATGATTTTTTTGTAGCCCGTACAGCGGCAGATGTTGTTGCGGATAGCTGCCGCGACCTCAAGTCTGGTGGGGCTGGGGTTCTGGTCCAGGAGCGCTTTCGCGCACATCACCATGCCGGGGATGCAGAAGCCGCACTGCACGGCGCCTGCCTCTCCGAATGCATGGACATAGACCTCCTTTTCGCGTGCGCTCAGCCCCTCCACAGTCAGAACGTGTTTGCCGGCCAGTCTGACGATGGTCTGCACGCAGGCCTTTACAGCCTTTCCGTCGATCACCACTGTGCAGGTGCCGCATGCGCCCTCGGAACAGCCGTCCTTTACTGATTTCAAATGCAGATCATTCCGCAGTACATCCAGGAGCTTCCGGTCTCCCGGAAACTCCATGGCTGTGCCATTTATGGTAATACTACAGCAAGCGTTCATGTACACCCTCCCAATCAATATCGTGTTACAGAATCAGATAGGGGTAATCCCTGTATACGGTGTCGATGATATCCGCAAGCCCCTTAAACAGTCCGGAAGCGCTGCTTCCCACCTGATAGCGGATCCGGTCGCCGCCCAGCCTTACGATGCAGCCGCCCGTCTCATCGGTAAAGGCAAAGCCGTCATTGCGGGAGCTTTCCATATCCTCCTCTGTTGCGAACAGCGTAAACTTATCCTGGTACGGCGCGGAGGCGTAGGGGCAGAAGCTTCTGCAGTTGCCGCATTCATTGCACATATAATCCACATGGACGATCTGATGCATCGCTGCGCCCGGAACTGTAACCGCAATATTGGCGCGGTTCGGACAAACCTCCGTGCAGTTCTCGCAGATGAAATCACAGCTCAGGCAGCGTGCGTCGCCTTCTCCTGTCTGCTCCTTCAAATCTCCCTTCTTCGCGTAAAGCGCCGCTTCCTCTGCCTGAGACTTTTTGTCTGTGCCGATCTCATAGCCGAGAATCGCCTCTGCGCACACCTTCGCGTCGGCGATGGCATTGACTGCAACGGACGCGCCGAAGAGACCGTCGCCCGCCACATAAATTCCCTTTACGCTGGATTCATTGGTCAAGGGATTTACCCTGGCAAAGCCCTTTTCGTCCGTTTCAAGGCCATTTTTGGCATAGAAGCTGCCGTCTACCTTTTCACCGATGGAGGCGATCACGGTGTCTGCCGGAATCTCAACGATCTCACCGGTCTCCTGAACCGATCTTCTGCCGCTGGAATCCATTGAGGAGAGCGTCATCCGCCGGCAGATCAGCCGGCCGTTCTCGTGGGATACCGGAGACAGAAGCTCCATGAATTCCACGCCGTCTGCGATTGCCTCAAGGAGCTCCTCCTCGTCTGCCGGCATGTACCGTTTGGTTCTTCTGTATACCAGGAAGGTGTTTTTCACACCCCTGGTGCGCTTTGCCGCTCTTGCCGTGTCCATCGCCGTATTTCCTCCGCCGATAACCACGACATTCTCGCCCAGAGACAGCCTGCCGCCGGTTTTCTTATAATCAGCCAGGAACTCAAGGGCATTGAGCGCTGTTCCGTGGGCAAGGCGCAGGGGGCTGCTTTTGTGTGCGCCGATGCAGAGAATGGCCGCGTCCGCCTGTTCCTGTGCCATAAGCTGCCGCACGTCCTCTACTCTTGTGTTCATGATAAACTGTGCGCCTGCCGCCTCGGCCAGGCTTACATCCTTTGCCACGTCCTCCGCGGCGATTCGGAAATCCGGGATAATATTCGCGGCAACGCCGCCGGCTGTCTCATTCTCATCGTATACCTTCACCTGACAGCCTGCCAGCCCCAAAAAGTATGCGGCGGAAATCCCTGCGGGGCCTGCGCCGATAATAAGAACCTTCCTGCCGTTTGGCGCGCCTGGACGGATATCTTTCCGGACGGCTTCGTATCCGTTCCTGGCCGCAAGCAGCTTGCTGCCCCGGATGTTTACCGGTGTCTCATAGAAGTTTCGGGTGCATCTGGACATACAGCTGTGGGGACAGATGGTGCCTGTGATAAAGGGAAGGGGGTTTTTCTCAATGATGACGCGAAACGCCTCTTCAAACCGGTTTTCCTGGCACAGCCGTCCGTAGGTCGTGATATCCTGATGAATCGGGCAGGTCTCCATACAGGGGGCGATGAAGCAGTCTGTCAGAGGAACCCTTCTGTCATTCTTTCGGCTGGGAAGCGGCTTTATCGGCTTCACCAGGTGCCGGTCTGTTTTTGCCGCTTCGGCAAGGCGTGCGGCCTCGTCTGTATTTACGCCCTCAAAGGCCTTCGGTTCATCCTGCGCAAGCTCCTGCGCGATCTGTACCAGCCGGGTATAGCCGCCCGGCTTTAACAGCGTCGTCGCCATCGTCACCGGCCAGATGCCGGCCTGAATCACTTTTTTAATATTAAAATAATCGCAGCCGCCGGAGTAGGCGATACGCAGCTTTCCGCCGAAGTCACGGGAAAGCCTTGCAGCAACCGCCATGGACAGGGGATACAGGGATTTTCCGGACATATACATCTCTTCGCTGGGAAGCTCCTTCGCCTTTACATCCACCGGGAAGGTGTTCGTGATTTTCACGCCAAAGCTTACGCCCTTTGCGTCCGCGCGTGCCTTGAGGCGGGTCAGCATCGGAACGGCGTCCTCATACTGCAGATCGTCTTTAAAATGAAAATCCGTAAACTGGATGTAGTCATAGCCCATCTCATCCAGCGTCTTTCTCGCGTACTCATAGCCCAGCAGTGTCGGATTGCATTTGATAAAGGTGTTTAAGCCCTTCTCTTCAATCAGATACGCCGCGATGCGCTCGATCTCCTGGGGAGGGCATCCGTGCAGGGTGGACAAGGTCACGGAATTGCAGATATCCGCCGGAATCCCTTCGATATCCTCCCGGGTCACCCGCTGAAAACGGTCCAGATGATCCAGAAGCCACTGCCTGCAGGCGGTAAAGACCGGCGTCGCAGAGGCGTCCTTCATGCCCTCGATGAAGCGGTCTACCTTCTCCGTCCGGATGCCGTCCAGATCATAACCCACAGACATGTTGAACTGAAAGCCGTCCGCGGCGCCCAGTCCCCATTCTTTTGAAATCACCTTCAGGACAAACCATGCTTTTACATACTCCTCAAAGGCCTGGGGGACGTAAAGCTCCGTGGACCATTCGCAGTTGTAGCACTCGTCATCCGCCAGAATGCAGGGCTTGCTGACCGGAAGATCCTCACCGTCCAGCTGCTGGACTGTCTTAAGCTCAAAGAATCTGGAGCCTCCATAGTAGGACGCGATTATATTCTGTGCCAGTTGCGTGTGGGGACCGGCTGCGGGTCCGATTGGCGTCTCCAGCTTTCTTCCGAAAATTTCATAATATTTGCTGCTGTCAGCAGAATAGCTTCTGCGCATGCCAAAGCAGCTGCCCTTTTTATATTCCTCCAATATCCAGTTCATCAGGTTCTCAAAAGGAATTGGTGTCATAATATCACTCATATTTTTCTCCTATTTTAAACGGCGTCATGCACCGCCGCTGATTCATGTTCTTCCGCAGATTTTTACCCGTTGATCTTTTTCCACAGCCGCCGGCTGGCCTCCCGCACCTTTGCCAGAGCCGCTTCTTCGTCGATGCCGGTCAGCACCCGATCCTTCATCAGCACTCTGCCGTTTCCAATGGTGGTGGTCACGCTTCTGCCGGTCATGCCGAAGAGAATGTGGCTGTTGATATTGTCCGCTGTCATCGGCGTCAGGGGGATGTAGTCGGTGATGATCACATCCGCGGCGGCTCCCGGCTTCAAAACGCCCAGCGGCTTTTTGAAGAAGCGGTTTGCGATCTTTGCGTTGTTTTCAAAAAGCATCGCGGGAACCTCGCTCCATGCGGCGTTCGGGTCGCAGAGGTGGTGCTTGTGCAGGACGTTCGCCACCTTATAGGATTCCGTCATGTCGTGAGTGTAGCCGTCGGTTCCAAGGCCGGTCAGGACACCTCTGTGAACCAGCTCCATCGTCGGCGGGCATCCGCAGGCATTGCCCATATTCGACTCCGGATTGTGAACCACCATGGTGTTTGTGTCCCTGATCAGATCCATCTCGTGGGGATTTATGTAAATGCAGTGGCCCAGCAGCGTTTTTTCACCGAGAATATCCCAGTCATAAAGCCTGTCCACAATGCGCTTTCCATGCGCCTTCAGACACTGGTGCAGGTCATAAATGCCCTCCGCCACGTGGATATGAAAGCCGGCGCCCTCCGGCTTTACGCTTCTGCAGAGCTCCATGGTCTCATCTGAAATCGTGAAGCTCGCGTGCATGCCCATCATGCCGGCGATCATGTCTGTATCGTCCTTTTGGGCATGCCGGATGAAATCAACATTCTCCTTCACCGCGGCCCGTGATTTCTCCATGCCGTCGCGGTCTGAAATCTCATAACACAGACAGCTTCTTACGCCCAGCTCCTTTGCGGTCTCCCCGATGGCAAACAGAGAACCGCTGATCTCGCCAAAGCTTGCATGGTGGTCGAATACGGTGGTACAGCCGTTTTTGATGCTGTCAATATAGGTGGCAATGGCGGACTGTTTTGTCAGCTCGTTGTCCAGATTGCGGTCAATGGTCCACCACATGCCGTCCAGAATATCCAGAAAGCCCTTCGGATTGTAGCCGTTGATGCTGAGCCCGCGCGCCATCGCCGAATAGATATGCTCATGCGTATTGATGAAGGCCGGCATGATCACGCCGCCCCTGGCGTCGATCAGCTCTGCGTCGGGCCAGGCCGCCTTCAGCGTCTCATAGTTTCCAACTGCTTTTATGGTGCTGCCGTCCAGCACCACCCCTCCGTTTTCAATCAGCGGCTGCTCCGGGTCTCTCGTCACCAGGCGGCCGTTTCCTGCCAATAACATAAGGTGCCCCCTTTCTTTTCCATGCAATGCGGTGTATACGCACACGGCCGGGACTGTCCCGAAACCTCTGGATTTTGCGGTTTCCATATCCACATTGCACAGTTTCCGATCTTCTTTCTGCTCTTAGTGTATCATCTTGCACAAACAAACGCAAGCGGAAAATACAAAAAAATTTAGATTTCCTAAAAATTTTTGCATTTTCTGCTTGCAATACGTTGAAAATGTGCTATGATGAACATATACAAAAATTTTCAGGCAATCACAAAAAAATAAGGCATTTTCACAATTGTGCCGAATTGTGCCGGAAAAAGCGGAAACCCATTATATAAGTCAGGAGGAAACAATACATATGAACACAACATCTGGGCAAAACTCTCTGTCTTCCCGCACGGAGATGAACCACACGCTGGAGAATCTCATCTGCATGGCGCACGGTATGGCCAGAGAATTCGGCCGGGACTGCGAGGTCTGCATTCACGACCTGAATGCCAGCGACCTGGAGCATACCATCGTTTACATTATAAACGGCCATGTCACCGGACGCGAATCCGGAGACGGACCCTCGAAGATCGTACTGGAGTCCATCGAGGCGATGAAAAAGGGCGAACCGCTTTCCGACCACCTGGGCTATCTCACCCATACACAGAGCGGGAGAATCCTGAAATCCTCCACCATGTTTATGAAGGGGGACGACGGACAGTACCGCTATATCGTAGCTGTTAATTATGACATTACGGCGCTGGTCAGCATTGAGACCTCCGTAAAGAGCCTGATCGCCGTGGAGGAAGCAAACGAAAAGACCGGCGCGATTCCCACCAATGTCAACGATCTTCTGGACACGCTGATCGAACAGAGCGTACAGATGATCGGCAAGCTGCCGGCGCTCATGACAAAGGACGAGAAGGTCAGAGCCATCCAGTATTTAAATGACTGCGGCGCGTTTTTGATCACCAGGTCAGGAGACAAGGTTTCCAGCTACTTTGGCATCAGCAAATTCACGCTTTACAGCTACATTGACGTCAACAAGGGCGCAAAATAACCCGCTGCGGCACCGATCCGGACAGATGGAAAAACATCATCCGGGAGACACAGGAGCGTTAAGAAGCAGAATCGCACGGTCTGCGCGGAGCAGCCCGTCGAAATAGATTATTTTATTATTAAGGAGAGGACTATGAGCACACTTTCAAAAGGAGACTATGAGAAAATCAAGGCGGCGGCAGAAGGCTATCGGGCCGACATGACTGCTTTCCTCCGGGCAATCGTAAAGCATCCCGGAGAATCCTGCGATGAGAAGATGCATGTGCAGGTTATTGCCGATGAGATGAGAAAGGTCGGCTTTGACGAGGTAAAGATCGATCCCATGGGCAATGTTATGGGATTCATGGGAAACGGCAGTACGCTGATCGCCTTCGACGCGCACATCGATACCGTTGGCATTGGAAACAGGGACAACTGGAGCTTCGATCCTTACGAGGGCTATGAAAACGACACGGAGATCGGCGGCCGTGGAACCTCGGACCAGCTTGGCGGTATTGTATCCTCTGTGTATGGAGCGAAGATCATGAAGGATCTCGGCCTCCTCAACGACAAGTACAAGGTTATGGTTGTCGGAACCGTACAGGAGGAGGACTGCGACGGCCTCTGCTGGCAGTACATCATCAGGGAAGACGGCATCCGTCCCGCCTTTGTCGTGTCCACGGAGCCGACGGACGGCGGTATTTACCGCGGACAGCGCGGACGCATGGAGATCCGCGTGGATGTAAAAGGAGTTTCCTGTCATGGCTCCGCACCGGAGAGAGGAGACAATGCGATTTACAAGATGGCTGACATTCTTCAGGACGTGCGTGCCCTTAACGAAAACGACGCCGCTGATTCCACCGGAATCAAGGGCCTGGTAAAGATGCTCGATGAAAAGTACAATCCGGAGTATCGGGAGGCAAACTTCCTCGGCCGCGGAACCATCACCTGCTCGGAAATTTTCTTCACCTCTCCGTCCAGATGCGCGGTTGCCGACTCCTGTTCCGTGTCCCTTGACAGACGTATGACGGCAGGAGAGACCTGGGAGTCCTGCCTTGAGGAAATCCGCCAGCTTCCGAACGTAAAGAAGTACGGCGATGATGTGAAGGTTTCCATGTACAACTATGAGAGACCCAGCTACACCGGCCTGGTTTATCCCATCGAGTGCTATTTCCCAACCTGGGTGCTTCCGGAGGATCACAAGGTGACAGCCTCGATCCACGAAGCCTACAGAGGACTCTTTGGCGGGGAGCGGCTGGGTGTCCCGGCGACGGAGGCGATGCGGAAGGCGAGACCGCTTATTGACAAGTGGACCTTCTCTACCAACGGAGTCAGCATCATGGGACGCAACGGCATTCCGGTTATCGGCTTCGGCCCCGGCGCGGAGGCGCAGGCACACGCGCCGAACGAGATCACCTGGAAGCAGGATCTGGTTGTCTGTGCGGCTGTTTACGCCGCGCTTCCGCAGTGCTACTGTGACTGAGGCAGGCAGCTGCGGCTAAAGCGGGTACGGATATGAGAGCAGGGGCGAAGGAAGCTGCGCCCCGGATAAATAGAAATGTGTCATTTGTATAGAAAAAGGAGATTAAACATGGATAAGAAAAACCTTCAGGATTACGTAAAAGAGCTTGATTCCCTTAAATTTGACAAGATGTACCAGAATGATTTTTTCCTGACCTGGGAGAAGACCATCGATGAGCTGAAAGCTACCTGGACAGTGGCTGACGCGCTCAGATATCTGAGAGAAAACAATATTTCCACAAAGGTATTTGATTCCGGACTGGGTGTCTCTTTGTTCCGGGACAACTCAACCAGAACACGCTTTTCCTTTGCTTCCGCCTGCAATCTGCTGGGCCTCGAGGTACAGGATCTGGACGAGGGCAAGAGCCAGGTGGCGCATGGGGAAACCGTTCGTGAGACCGCAAACATGATTTCCTTTATGGCTGACGTGATCGGTATCCGGGACGACATGTACATCGGCAAGGGAAACACTTACATGCACGAGGTTGCCGATGCGGTTGAGCAGGGACACAGGGACGGGATTCTGGAGCAGAGGCCGACGCTGGTAAATCTGCAGTGCGATATTGACCATCCGACACAGTGTATGGCGGACGCTTTGCATATCATTCATGAGATGGGAGGACTTGAAAACCTGAAGGGCAAAAAGATTGCCATGAGCTGGGCATATTCCCCCTCCTACGGAAAGCCCCTTTCTGTTCCTCAGGGCGTTATTGGCCTGTTTACCAGACTGGGCATGGATGTTGTGCTGGCCCATCCGGAAGGATATGAGGTTATGCCTGAGGTGGCGCAGGTTGCGAAGAAGCAGGCGGAGGAAGCAG
>JAUNGW010000043.1 GCA_030524245.1 Eubacteriales bacterium | reverse complement strand
TAGGTTTTATGCGGCCTGCGAGATTTTTTTATGGTATTCAACTGTCAAACTCCCGATTGTTATATAATATATATAACAAGTGAAGATGCGGGCTGAAAAGTTCGCATTCTTTTCTATTACTCAGCGACAGGGTAAGATTTTTACAGCCCTGCCCTTAAATATTCTGGAAAAACAAGATAGTTTTTTTGTGAATTCAGAATCTAAAAAGCACAAATGATTTCTGATATAGTAAAATGCAGGGTTTAAGGGTATTATGGGGAATATACGCAGACTGTTCATGATACGCAGTCAGGAATTGAAGATGCAAGAGGAGGAAGTGAACCAGCACATTATGAACGAACAACAATTAAGACAGCTTCTCTGCCTCAGCCAGGGGGAACAGCAGTATCTGGCAAAGAAGTTTGATCACGCAGACGAACAGACCAGTATTACGATTGATTACCATGAGTTTTTACAGAAACACCAGATGATTGCGGCACGGATGAACAATTCCCTGCGCGTTATCCCCCGGCATACACACAATTATATAGAGATGATATATGTATACCGTGGAGGCATCGTCCATCAGATAGGAGGCACGGAGCTGATTATGCACCAGGGCGACCTGCTGCTTATGAACCAGTACACGGAACACAGCGAACGGTTTACAGATCAGGACGGGATCGGGGTTGTCTTTATCATACGCCCCGAATTTTTTGATATACCCCTGCAGATGATTCATGGAAAAAACGAGATCCGGGATTTCCTTGTGAATTCCCTCCGGAAAAATAATCCGCAGTCTCAGTATCTGCTGTTCCGCAATGAGGAGCAGCCGCGGATAGACAATCTGATGGAGAATCTGATCGAGACGGCCGCCAACGGCTGCGACAGAGAGGACGCCATCAGCCAGTATACCATTGGTTTAATTTTTTTACACCTGCTTGGCTCCTCCAACAGCAGGATGGAGAATTTTTCCCACGGCCACCGGGACTCCATCGTGCGGGAGACGCAGGCTTATATTGAGTCTCACTACAGCACTGTGACCCTGGGACAGATTGCCCACGACTTTCACCAGCCCCTTTCCACTATGAGCAAGATCATCAAGGAGGAAACCGGCTGTACCTTCCGGGAGCTGCTGATGCAGAAGCGGTTTCAGAAGGCGGTGCAGCTTTTACTGGAAACCGACCTTCGGGTGGAGGAAATCGCCATCCATGTGGGCTACGAGAATCTCAGCTACTTTTACCGCCAGTTTAAAAAACGGTGCGGCATGACGCCGCGGCAGTACCGGCTGATCCACAGAAAGAGCTTTTCCCACAGAAATTCAGGATAACTTCTTTTTCAAATCAGAACCTAAACGGAAATCAGCTTTTCTGATAACATAGGTATTGCGGATTTACCGTATATCATTATCCCCCCAAAAAGGATCCGGGCAGCAGCTTCGGATCCTTTTTCCTTGCATTCTCCCGCTCAGGTGATATAATTATGAGCGTTTGGAATATATCGGAACCATAAACGGAGGCATGACTATGGATATCAGAGAACGGATTTTATCACACCTGGATACCGGCTTCTCCTACCGGCTGGCAAAACAGATGGAGCAGTTTCGCTCCCACCCGCAGCTTGGCTACCGCACGGCCGGTTCCCGGGCCGAATTTGAAACCGGAGAATTTTTAAAATCCGAGATGGAGCGCATCGGCCTTTCCCAGGTGGAAAAGGACGCCGTCACCGTAGACGGCTGGGAGTTCAAAAAGGCGTCCCTCTCCTTTCAGGATTCCTCCGGGCAGACTGTTTCCGTCCTTTTAGGCGCCTATCAGACCCATATGTGCACAGACGGTCCCAGGGAATTTTCTCTGATGTATCTGGAAAAGGGCACGGAAAAGGATTATCAGGGAAAGGATGTGTCCGGAAAGCTGGTGCTGGTGGATATCAACCAGCGGGATGAGTGGTGGATCAATTATCCCGTGTACCAGGCATATTTAAAGGGCGCCGCCGCCCTGATTGCCGTCCAGAGCGGCGGCTACGGAGAAATTGATGACGAGGCGCTGAATGCCCAGGACATTGCAGGCCCGGAATACGCCCCGGCGTTTTCTATTTCCAGAAAGGACGCCAATACCCTGAAAGCGCTTGCGGCTATATCTCCCGGAGGGGAGGTTTCTGTGACCCTGGACGCGGACTCGAGGGTGATGCGGGACTGCATCACCTACAATATCTGCGGAAGGATCCCGGGACGGCACCCTGACCGGATGATCCTTTTGTCCGCCCATTATGATTCCTATTTCAGCGGCTTTCAGGATGACAACACCGCTGTTTCCATGATGCTGGGCATCGCAAGGGCGCTTCTGGAAAGCGGCTTCCGGCCGGAGAATACCATCGTGTTCTGCGCCATGGCCGCCGAAGAATGGGGCGTATGCAACTCAAACTTCGACTGGTCCGCCGGAGCCTATGAGCAGGTATTCACCGTCCACCCCGACTGGCCGGGAAAGGTGATTGCCGACTTAAACTTTGAGCTTCCTGCCCTGGCTCACGGCACGAGGGCCAGAATCCGCAGCTGCTACGAATACCGGGAATATCTGGAGGAATTTTTATCGGAGCTTCCCTGTCTGACCAGAGCCTATCCGGAGGAAACGGGAATCACGGCTCCCATAGAAACCTGGTCCGATGATTTTTCCATGGCCATCTCCGGAATTCCTTCCATGGTCAATGATTTTACCGGCGGCAGCTTTATGGAGACCCACTACCACTCTCAGTTTGACAACGACGGCTTTTACGATGAGCAGGTGTACCGCCTTCACCACGAGCTGTTTGCCCTGCTGACCGTGGCGCTGGACAAAACGGCTGTTGTTCCGCTGAACTTTGCCCCCGTCATGAAGCGTGCGGCCGATGGCTGGGACGAGGCGGACGGCTGTGTGAGGGACGAGGCGCTGAGCGCCAGAATCCGCGCTCTCCAGGCGCTGCTTCGCTGCGCAGAGTCCGCAGCGGACGCGGAATATGCCGTCCGAAGTTCTCTGAACGTCCGGTACCGCCGTTTTCTTGATGAAGGAGATCAGGAAAGCGCGGATCAGCTTTTTGAAGAAGCGCGGCCCCTGGAACGGCTCAGCCTGGAAAAATTCCGGCTGGCCCAGGACCGGCTGGTGCGGATCGACTGGTACGGCAACGTCTATTACCCTCATGAGATCCTGTTAAAGCGGCTGGCCTTAATCGGCGGCTCCATCAAAAGCCTTCAGGCCGGGAATCTGTCCGCCGCGCTCAGACAGCTTTACCAGCTGGACAACAACGCCTACGCCTTCATGTTCAGCCAGGAGGTTTACCAGTATTTCACGGATTACGTCTTCAATCAGCCGAAGGAGCGGCTGAAATGGGGCGCCGGACGGCTGCTCCATCACCACAGCCTCTATGAGCTGATCAAAGCCCTGCTGCAGAAGGCAGATGAGCCCGCCCCTGACTGTACAGAGGAAATCTCCCTTCTCTCCCGCATTTATGATGCCCAGGAAAAAGCCCTGGCCGCCGCGGCAGAGGATATGGACAGCCTGGTCAGGGAATTTTTTCTCTGACCCTCAAAACCAATAAGAAAGGAACAGCAGGGAAATGTGTCCCTGCAGATGAATTATGGACAGCGATCTTTTGTACCGCGTAAAACGGGAGGATTTACCGAAGCTGGAAGAGCTTTTAAACAAATGCTTCGCTCACGATCCTCTCTACGAAACCCTGATCCCTGATCCGGATGTCCGGATCAGGCTGATGCCGGAGCTGTTTCACTGCGACATGGACGAATTCTACGAAACCTGTGAGATTTTTTCCGACAGTCCGGAGCTGAACGGAATTTTGGTGGTATCTGATGAGGCGGAGCCATATAACTTCCTCCGTTTCTGTCTGACGGAGGCAAAGGCGGCCCTGCAGACAGATACCTGCCTGATCCGGGAGGATCCCTCTCTCAGAACCTTTGCAAACTTTTTAAAGGGGGAAAACTACTTGAATTCCCGATGGACCGATTCCCTGCACCAGAATCAGCGGCTGCACATCATCTATCTGGCCGTGGATCCCTGTATGCAGCACCACGGCATCGCCGCCCGTCTGATGGAGGAGGCCATCCGGTACGCCGATCCCCGCGGCATGATGATCTCTCTGGAAACCCACAATGAAAAAAACCTGGAATTCTACCGTTTGTTCGGTTTCCAGGTTTATGATATTATGGAATGCCACTTTCCCTTAAAGCAATACTGTATGGTAAGAGAGCCAGCCCGCCTCCACGGTGTTTAGGGCGATCTGCGCTCCACTGTCCTCCGCAGCCAGGGCTGCCAGCAGCCTGGTGCTCTCCTGCACCTCATAGCCGCAGGCCTCCAGCCGGCGCAGAACCTGCTGCTGTCTCTTTGCGGCCAGCTGCGGGTTTTTGGTGGGAGCATATCTGGACGGAGCGTTGGGAACGCCTGCCAGCAGGGTTGCCTCGTACTCGTTCATCTGGGACGGCTCCTTGCCGAAATAACCGCGGCTTGCATCGCCGGCCGTATCGTATCCGTCTCCGAAATAAATGCTGTTTACGTATAATTCCAGGATTTCATCCTTCGTGTAATTCTTCTCCAGCTCCAGAGCTAAAAATACCTCCGCCGCCTTTCTCTCCATCTTCTTCTCCTGAGAGAAATATAAGTTCTTGGCCAGCTGCTGGGTGATGGTGCTTCCGCCCTCCACATAGCGCCCTGCCCTGATGTCGTTGACAAGAGCTCTGCAGATAGCGACAGGATCCAGCCCGAAATGACTGTAGAACCGGTGGTCCTCCACGGACACCACTGCGTTCAGATACGTATCCGGAAGCTCCTCCAGAGTAGTGTAGCCCTCCTTGGACCGGATGGAATCCACCATCTCTGCCAGGCTTGTCTCCTTCACCGCCGCCTGGTACATCTCATATCCCTTTCCGGCTGCGGTGAACCCGCAGCACGCTGCCGCCGTCACAAAAAACGCTGCCATAAGGCCGATTATCTTTTTCTTCATTGTCCTCCGCTCCTTTCAGGTAATATCTGGTTCTCCGGACTTCTCTCGTCTTATGAACCCATTCTATCACGAAATTTGCCGCAAGACTTTACCGTTCCCTTATAGTTTCTGACAGTATTCGTATGATTCTGACGAATTTTTTACGAGATATTAACTATTCAGGACGATAAAAAGAATCCTGCGGCGGGTCGCGTCAGCGATGTCATTCCATTCCGCCGCAGTGCGATCCTTTGCGGAGCGTTTTTGTATCATAGGACATACTTTCCTATGATACAAAAAAACAACAGCCCCACGCCGGAAGGCACGGGGCTGCAAGCTCTTATTCTATTGTAATGTTGGTATCCTTCGCCTTGGTCCAGGAATCCACAATCGCTCCAAGGATATCGCCGTGAGGATCCTTAAGGCTCATGGTTGCTCCGGAAACTGCGTCCAGAGCTGCCTTGTCCTCATCGGTGAAGGCCTCGTATTTCTTTATATCCTCCTCATTCTCTGAGGTTCCGTGAAGCGGACGGCCGTTTACGTCAGAGCAGTAGGTCTCATACCACTGGCTTACCTCATCGGCGGTCATGCCTGCAAAGGCAGCCTCAAAGATATCCATCTCGTCAGCCCACGTGCCTGCGTCCAGCTTGTAGGTATCGCCGCGCTCACGCTTGGTCTTCCATGTATCCACCTGTGCCAGGAAGCTGTCGTCAGTCTGGTCAAGAACTGCGTCCACCTTCTCATCGTGATTCTCGTCCGCGTTGTAGCTCTGTCCCGGGAAGCCGGTCAGGTTCGGCATATACTCTCCGTCATAATTGGGTGTCGCCACCTCCATCACATCTGTGTAAAGCGCGATGATCTTTCCGTCTGCGTCATAGGCGGCGCCCACTGCCTGAGTGTTGAAGCTGTACACGCCGGTGCCCTGGTCGTCCTTTCCCGGTCCGAGGCGGCCCGTATTGGTAAAGCCAAGGCCGATCTTCGCCACCTTCTCCGCCTCCACCGGTCTCCGGTTCTCATAGGCGCGCTCAATGGCTCCGATAATATTGCCGTGGGCATCGTTGAGCGACATCGTCGCTCCGGCAATGCCGTCCAGGCCTGTCTTCTCCAGATCCGTCAGCGCTTCATACTTGGCAATATCCTCTTCCTTGTCTGAGGTGCCGTGAAGGGGCCGTCCGTTCAGATCGGAGCAGTAGGTCTCGTACCACTCCTTCACCTCGTCTGCGGTGAAGCCCAGGAAGGCGCTTTCAAAGATGTCCATCTCCTGCTCCCAGGAGCCGGAATCCAGCTTATAGGTATTGCCGCGCTCACGCTTGGTCTTCCATGCATCCACCTGCGCCAGATAGGAGTCCTCGGTCTGTACCGCAGTCCCGTCAACCTTGCCGTCATGATCCTTGTCCTCGCTGTAGCTCTGTCCCGGGAAACCGGTAAAGTCAGGCATACCGGATCCGTCGTAGTTGGGGGTCGCCACCTCCAGCTGGTCTACCTCCAGATCAAGAATCCTGCCGTCGTTGTCAAATAACACGTAGGCGACCACTTCATTGAAGCTGTACACGCCGGTACCCTGATCATCCTTGCCAGGACCCACGCGGCCTGTGGAATAAAAGCCAAGGCCATGAGAAAGACCGGCTGCTGTCATCTCCGCCTTCTCCCCGCCGGACTCCCCGCCCAGATCTTCACCCATAGCAGAACGAATGGCATCGAACACACCGTTGGAGGTCCAGGTGGCGCCGGAAACTGCGTCTACGCCGTCCAGGCTGCCATTCTCCAGGATCGCCGTCTTTAAGGTCTCAAGAGCGGCGCCTCCGATGGACGGAGTCTCATCATCGCCTGTCAGGCTTAATCCCACAATGGTTCCGTCCTCAGAAAGGGTTACCTCTGCCTGGATCTTTCCGCCGTATCCGTCTCCCTCTCCTGTCACCACGCTGGTCTCTCCCTCGTATGCGTCAGTCTCCTCCGTATTGGCAGGCGCCTCAGCTCCGCCCATGGCGGAACGGATGGCCGCAAATACCGCATCCGATGTGATGGTTGCGCCGGAAACCGCATCCACTCCGTCCAGACTCTGGTTCGCTGTGATCGCCTCTGTCAGCGCAGTCATGGCTGCGCCGCCGATCTCCGGGGTCTCCCCCTCTCCGGTCAGTGTCAAAGCAATGATCTTATCTCCTGCCACAGTCACCTCGGCCTTCACCGTACCGCCGAAGCCCTGAGCCTCGCCGGTCACAACCTCCGTCTCAGCGCCGCCTGCCGCATTCTTGATGATCAGCGCCTGTACCGCATCGTATGCAGGACCTGTCAGGCCAACCACCGCCGCAGAAGCCACAGCTATCACGCCAAGTCCCACAAGATTTCTCCTGTCCATGTCTCGTCCTCCCGGTAAATTTGCTTTATCTCTTTATCGTTTTAAGAGTATCACCTGACGAGCCTTCTGTCAATATTTTGTCGAAATTGTTCAGGACGGCGTGAAAATAAGGCTCTAAATGGTCGTCAAGCTCGCTTGTAAGACCATTTGGGATCTTATTTTCACGCCGTCCTGAACAGTTACCGGAATTCCTCCATCCACACGGCTTTCCCTTCCTTTAATGACCGGCCTACATCAAGCACTCTCTGGTTCTCCGAGCCGCGGAATTTCAGGCTCAGATTCTTCTTTTCCAGCACAAAACGGCCGTCCACCATCACGTCAAGCCGTTCTGTCAGCTCCCTGGTAAAGGGAAGCTGCTCCATCATCCAGCCGCAGATGTCCTTCTCAAAATCATACCCGGTATAGCACCAGATGGTTTTTCCCGGCAGCTGGTCCTTCACTCTTTTTATAAACGGAAGAAGCGCCTCCTGATTGGCCGGCTCCATGGGCTCTCCTCCCAGCAGCGTCAGCCCCTCGATATATTCATGATCCAGGTACTTCATCAGCTGCTCCTGGGTCTCCTCCGTAAACGGGCTTCCGTACTGAAAATCCCAGGCCGCCGCATTGAAGCAGCCAGGACAGCGGTGGGTGCAGCCGCTGACAAACAGCGACACCCTGACTCCCGGCCCATTTGCGATATCCACCTGCTTAATCGCCGCGTAATTCATCTGTAAACCCCTCCTGCTTTTCCTACACTGCAAACTGACTGTTATATAATTCCGCGTAAAAGCCCTTTTTCTCCAGCAGCTCCTCATGCCGGCCCTGCTCGATAATATGTCCGTCCTTCATCACCAGAATCAGATCCGCTTCCCGGATCGTGGACAGCCTGTGGGCCACGATAAAGCTGGTACGTCCCTGCATCATGGCCGAAAAGGCCTTCTGGATCCGGATCTCCGTTCTGGTATCGATGGAGGAGGTCGCCTCGTCCAGGATCAGCATCGGCGGCAGGCACAGCATGACTCTTGCAATACACAAAAGCTGCTTCTGTCCCTGGGACAGATTGCCGCCGTCCTCAGAAATCACCGTGTCATAGCCCTGGGGCATCCGCTTGATAAAGCTGTGCGCATGGGCCTCCTTCGCCGCCCGGATAATCTCCTCCTCCGCGGCGTCCGGCCTTCCGCAGGCGATATTCTCCCGGATCGTTCCCGTCTTCAGCCAGGTTTCCTGCAGCACCATGCCGTAGCTGGTCCTAAGGCTCCTTCTGGTTGCATGGCGGATGTCCGTTCCATCCACCCGGATGCTGCCGCCCTGCACATCATAGAACCGCATCAGAAGATTGATAATCGTCGTCTTGCCGCAGCCCGTGGGGCCTACAATGGCAATCCTCTGCCCCGGCTTCACCTCCAGGTTCAGATTCTCAATCAGCGGCCGCTCCGGGTCGTAGGAAAAGCTCACGCCGGAAAGACTGACGCTGCCCTCCACGTCCTTAAGCTCCACCGCATCCCTGTCCTCCGCCGGAAACGGCTTCTCATCAATCAGCTCGAACACCCTGGCCGCGCAGGCCAGCGCATTCTGAAGCTCCGTCACCACGCCGGAAATCTCGTTGAAGGGCTTTGTATACTGGTTGGCATAGCTTAAAAAGATCGAAAGCTGGCCCACCGTCAAAAATCCCCGGATCGCCGCAAATGCGCCGGCCACGCCTACGCTTGCGTACACCATGCTGTTTACAAACCTGGTGGCGGGATTGGTGATGGAGGAAAAGAAAATGGCGCGCAGGCTGTATTTCCGAAGCCGCTCATTGATCTCCTCAAAACGGTTCTGAGCCTCATCCTCGTAGCCAAAGGCCTGCACTACCTTTTCATTGCCCACCATCTCATCCACCAGGGTGGTCAGTTCTCCCCTGGTCTGGGACTGCAGTCTGAACATCGTGAAGGTTTTCTTCGCAATAAAGCTGGCCACATACAGAGAGAGAGGCGTCACAAAAACCACCACAAGCGTGATCAGCGGATTAACCATCAGCATAAAGCCCAGCGTTCCGAGAATGGTCAGCACGCCCGTAAACAGCTGTGTAAAGCCCATCAAAAGCCCCTCGGAAAACTGATCGATGTCCGCAATAATCCGGCTGATAATATCTCCGCCAGGGTGTGAATCCAGATATTTTAAGGGCAGCTCCTGAAGATGGTCAAAGGCCTTTACCCGGATATCCTGAACCACATGGTAGGTAATCTGGTTGTTGATATGGTTCATCAGCCACTGGGCTGCCGCCGTGATGAATATCACCACGGCAATTCTTTTCAGGATCAACGCCAGGCCGGCAAAATCCACCTGCCCGGGTCCAAGGATCAGATCCACTCCATTTCCCACAAGAATCGGGGCGTAAAGGGTGGCGGCCACGGTCACGGCGGCAAGAGCGGCAGAAAGAAGCACAAGCCACCGGTATGCGCCGATATAGTTGAGAATCCGCCGGATGACCAGTTTTTGATTTTTCATGTCTGATTTTGCCATGTTATTTCACCTCCCCGCCGGAAAGCTGCGACTGGCAGATCTCCCGGTATACCTGACAGCTCTCCAAAAGCTCCTCATGAGTTCCAAGCCCGGCAGCCGCGCCGTCATCCAGCACGATAATCTGATCGGCGCCGCGGATGGTGGAGGCGCGCTGGGATACGATAAACACGGTCATATCCCCTGTACCCTCCCGGATGGCCTTCCGCAGCTTCGCATCCGTGGCAAAGTCCAGAGCCGAAGCGCTGTCGTCCATAATCAGAATCTCCGGCCTGCGCACAAGCGCTCTGGCTATGGTCAGACGCTGCCTCTGTCCGCCGGATAAATTCTTTCCATTCTGCTCGATGGGCATCTCAAGCCCCTGGTTCTTGGCGTCCACAAACTCCCTTGCCTGGGCGAGCTCAAGGGCCTGGTAAATCTCCTCGTCCGTGGCGTCCATCCTGCCCCAGCGCATATTTTCCCGAAGCGTCCCCTTAAAAAGCACCGCCTTCTGGGGCACGACTCCCACCTTGCTGCGCAGCTCGTGAAGCGGATACCGGCGCACATCCCGTCCGTCCACCAGAACAGCTCCCTGACGCACATCGTAAAACCGCGGGATCAGATTCACCAGAGAAGATTTTCCGGAGCCGGTTCCGCCGATAATTCCTATGGTCTGTCCCTTTTTCACCGTCAGACTGATATCCGTCAGGGAGTCAGCCTTTGCGTTTTTGTAGGCAAAGCACACATGATCGAAGCGCACCTTCTCCGCCCCGCTCTGCGCTCCGTCCGGAACCGTCTCTGTCCCGGCGGCATCCGTAATGCTGCTTTCCTCATCAAACACCGCGCTGATCCTGTTGGCGCAGGCCAGCGCCTTGGAAATGGACACGATCAGGTTTGCCATCTTAATCAGCTCCACCAGTATCTGAGACATATAATTGACCAGGGCAACCGTCTCGCCCTGCGTGATGATGCCCGCGTCCACCTGCTTCCCCGAAATCCACACCACGGCCACAATAGCCAGATTGATAATCACGTAGGTCACCGGATTCATCAGAGCGGAAATCTTGCCCACAAACACCTGGAAGCGGACAAGCTGGTCGTTGGACTCCGCAAACCGCTTCATCTCGTCTTCCTGACGGTTAAAGGCCCGGATTACCCGGACGCCGGTTAAATTCTCCCTGGTAGCTCTCGTCACCTGGTCAAGCTGTCTCTGCACCTTCTTATAAAGCGGCATGCTGGCCGCCATAATGCCGAACACCACAAGGCTCAGGGCCGGAATCGCCACCACAAACACCATGGCTGCCTTTACATTGACCGTAAAGGCCATAATCATGGCGCCAAACACAATAAACGGCGACCGCAGAAGCAGCCGCAGAGCCAGGTTAAGCCCTGACTGTACCTGGTTTACGTCGCTGGTCATTCTGGTGATCAGCGCTGCCGTGCCGATGGTATCCTGCTCGCTGTAGGATAAATGATTGATATGCCGGAACAGGTCGTTTCTCAGAGCCGTACTGAAGCCAACGGCTGCCTTTGCCGCAAAGTACTGAGCCGTCAGAGAGCAGGCAAGTCCGACCGCCGCCAGCAGAAGCAGGACTCCGCCCATCTTCAGAATGTAGGACACATCCCGGTTTCGGATACCCACGTCGATGATGCTGGCCATCACAAGAGGCACCAGAAGCTCAAAGCTTGCCTCCAGCATCTTAAACAGCGGTCCCATCACGCTTTCCAGTTTATAGTCTTTTAAGTAGCGCAGCAGTCGTTTCATCCTGTAGCTCCCCCATTTAATTTTTCTGTACAAATATTTTGTAATTATATCATTTTAAAAAAATGCTTACAAGAGAAACCTTGCTATTTTTCTCCGCACATGATACTATAAACAGGAACGATTATTCTGCCAGACAGGAGCATGTATGATTGGATTTATCATCAGCTGCAAAAGAATATGGAATAAATACGTGGAGGACGAAATCACCGTTTACGCGGCTCAGGCCTCCTTTTTTATTGTGATTGCTTTTTTCCCGTTTATTATGCTGCTTTTAACCCTGATTCAGTTCATTCCCGCCGTCAGCAAGTCCGACCTGCTCTCCATTCTGGTGCGGATTATGCCGGATATGCTGGATTCCCTTGTGGTAGGCGTGGTGGATGACCTGTACATCAAGTCGCCGGGCACCATCCTGTCGGTGACTGCCCTTCTGGCGCTCTGGTCCGCCGCCAAAGGCATGATGAGCATTGAACGCGGCTTAAACAGAATCTACGGCACCCTGGAGAAGCGCAGGTATATCATGCGGCGGCTGGTGTGCTCTGTCTATACCCTGGCCTTTATGCTGGTCTGCATCGCCTCCCTGGTGCTTCTGGTATTCGGCACCTCCATTCAGAGGATGCTGGTACGGCTGTTCCCTGTGCTGAACTCTGTCACCCGCCACGTGATCAGCTTCCGGAGCCTGCTTGCCATTGTTCTGTTTTTGGTCTGCTTTGTCGGCCTTTACACCATACTGCCCAAGAAAAAGCAGAATCCCCGGAAACAGATTCCCGGGGCTGTATTCACTGCTGTGGGATGGCTGCTGTTCTCCTGCCTGTTTTCCCTGTATTTTACAAATTTCAGCAGCTTCTCCTATATGTACGGCAGCCTGACTGCCATTGTGCTGATGATGCTGTGGCTGTATTTCTCTATCTGCATCCTTTTTATCGGCGCGGAGATCAATTATTTTCTTGAAATGCACGGCCCTCACTCCGGCCGTCAAAGGCCTTAGCGGCTCCGTCCGCCAAGATAGTCCCTCACCATCAAAAGCTCATCCTCATAAAGGCAGCTGGCCATGGAATTCTCCCTCACTGCCTTTATGCATTCCTCCAGATCCATCCATCTCACGCTTTCCACCTCTTCCTTCTGAAGAGACAGCTCCGTCTCCTTCACCGGCCCTTCGTACACGTAAACAGCGCTGATCTCTCTGTCCCTGAACGGCTTTCCGTAAAAAACGTCCTCGCAGTATCCATGATGCCAGCCTGCAAAGGCAAGCTCCTCCGGCTGCGCCGTAATCCCCAGCTCCTCCTTAAGCTCCCGCAGCGCCGTCTCCGGAAAGCCCTCTCCTGCGGCCACATGGCCGGCGGCAGATATATCGTAACAGCCGGGATAGGAATCCTTCTCCTGGCTTCTCTTCTGCAGAAGCACCTGATACGCGCCTGCTTCATCCTTTCGGACCGCCCAGACATGAGCCGTACCGTGGCGGCTTCCGTCCCGGTGGGCTACGCCGCGCTCCCTGCGGACGCCGGTGCAGGCGCCGCTTTCATCCCGCACATCGAACAGCTCCATGGGCCGCCCGTTGAGAGCCGCCTCCATCAGACGGTCTCCGCCGTCATACCGGAGCTTCAGGGAGAAAAATCCCTCCTCTTCGTCCAGAAGCCGGAAGAATATCTTGTCCCCCTCCCAGATATTCAGCCGCAGAACCTCAGCCTTGTCCACCCAGGCCAGCTCCCCCTCATCGCAGGGCGCCGGCTCCCCGGAAAAGCCGTCTGCAGTAAAAAGCGACATATACTCCGTCACACCGCCGCCGGACACAAAGGTCACAACTGCCCTGTATTTCCATGAGACAAGCTCGTAGCCGGTCTCCTCCCGCACCTCCCTGAGCAGGCACTCCTCCGGGCTTTCATCCGCCTCAAAGTGACCGCCCACGCCGATCCACTTATCCTTGTTCACATCATTTTTCTTCACGGTGCGGTGAAGCATCAGATACTTCCCGTCCTTCTCGATATAGCACAGCGTACTTAAAGACGTCATTCCTTTTCTCCTCCGATCTTTCTGTAAAATCCGGCCAGCGGCACAAGTCCCGTAATATCTGCCAGCAGCCAGCCGACCGGAATAGATATCCAGATACCGGTAACTCCCAGAGCCGGGACCGCCGACAGCGTATAGGCCAGCAGCACCCGGAGTCCTAAGGAAACCACCGTCAGTACCACCGACATGCCAGGCCGCTCAATGGCGCGGAAAAACCCGTACAGCAGAAACAAAATGCCGATCAGGCAGTAAAATGCGCCCTCAATCCGCAGATAGGAAATGCCGATGGCAAGAATCTCCCGCTCGCTCCCGTCCACGAATATCCCCATCAGGCTCCCGGCAAATACCCAGATCACCGCGCTGACCGCCAGGCCAAATACAGCCGCCGTCTTCAGGGCGGAGCGGATTCCCCGGCGGATCCGCTCATGCCTGCCAGCGCCGTAGTTCTGGGCAATAAAGGTGGAAAAGGCATTGCCAAAGTCCTGCACCGGCATATAAGCGAAGGAGTCGATCTTCACCGCCGCCGCGAAGGCCGCCATCACCGCCGGGCCGAAGCTGTTGACCCGCCCCTGCACCATCAGAATGCCGAAATTCATAATGGACTGCTGAGCGCTGGTGATGGAGGACAGACGGAAAATATTCGCCGCCGTTTCTTTATTCCAGCGCATATGCTCCCGTCCGATACGAAGCTCCGGCACTTTGACCGCCGTATAGATCACCAGGCCGATACCGGACATCCACTGGGCAATAATCGTGGCAAGTGCCGCCCCTGCCACACCCCATGGAAACACCAGCACAAACACCAGGTCAAGCACAACATTCACCGCTGCCGACACACCGAGAAAAATAAGGGGCGTCACCGAATTCCCCACCGCCCGCAGCAGGCTGGCAAAATAATTGTAAAGAAAGGTTCCGCCGATGCCGGCAAAGATCACCAGCAGATAGGTCCGCATCAGTCCGGATATCTCCTCCGGCACCTGCAGAAGCTCCATAATCCCGTCAATGCCAAAGAACGCGATCAGGCTTAAGACCACCGCCGCCAGAAAAATCCCGGCAAACGACAAAAACACACTCTGCTTCAGCCGGTCCATATCCCCCTTCCCCCAGGCAATGGACACGGCCACGCCGCTTCCCATGGAAAGCCCGAGAAGAATGGAGGTTAAAAAGGTCATCAGCGTGTAGGAGGATCCCACTGCCGCCAGGGCGTTGGCCCCCACAAACCGGCCGATAATCAGCGTATCCGCAATATTGTAAAACTGCTGCAGCAGATTCCCCACCGTCATGGGAAGGGCAAAGATCAGAAGGGTCCTGGTAATCGGCCCCGAAGTTAAATCCTGTTTCATGGTATCTTTTATTCCTTTTTCTTTTTTACCGGAGGTTCGGTCTGCGCCGCATCCTGCCTGTGCCGGCTCCGGACTATGCCTGCAGCGGCAGGCTGTCACGCAGGCACAGCGCTCCGTATCCCACCAGAGGATTCGGATATTCCCGTATCCCCGGAAGCGGTTTCGCGCCCCGGTGCAGATACGCCTTCACCTTCTCTCCATAGAGGAATGGATCGTTCCCGTCGGCAATCCCCCACTGCATCATCAGCGCCGCGCTTCCCGCCACCACCGGCGCAGCAAAGGAGGTGCCGGTGACTGTCCGGTATCCTCCTCCGGCTGCAGGAGCTGTCAGCCCCACTCCCGGCGCCGCCAGATCCGGCTTGACCTGATTCGTCCTTCTTGTAAATCCGCGGCCGGAAAAATCCGCATAGGAGTTGTAGGTGCTGTCGTAGGCTCCCACGGTGATGACTCCGGATGCGGTGGAGGGAATCGTCAGCGTTGTGTCCGGCGATGGCCGCAGAAACCTGGTGGCGGTATTTAATATGCCGGCGGAGGGAAGCCACAGGTCGTACCGTCCCTCCACAATCCGCTCCGGCTGCATTACGAAGGTCCAGATCCCGGTTTCCACATAGCCTCCGGCCTCCGGCACAAAGTCAAAATATATTTCCTGCGCCTGGCTGTAAGGGCCTGGCTTTCCGTAATAGACAAGAATGTCTGTGTCCCCGCGGGAAAACCGCACCGGCCCCAGTTCTTCCCTTATGGGCCCCAGAAGCTCCCCGGAGGGCGTCTGAAGGCTGACTCTGAAGGTATCCGTATAGCTTTTCCACAGCTGGACGCTGAAGGAGGATTCATAAGGGGCCACGGAAAGCTCCTCCCGGATCTCCCTGCTCCGCCTGCTTCCCGCAGGCTGCCCCGGCTGCAGCGGCTCCGCCTGACCTGACGCATGGCCGCCGGAGGCTCCTTCGTTGCCGCTCCCCGTCACTATGACCGTCTTCCCGTAACTGCCGATATCATCCAGGAAGGTTTCCAAAAGACTGCTCCCATCGTGGGAGCCGTAGGTATTGCCGAAGCTGATGTTCACCGCCAGAGGTCTGGAGCGCTCCACCGCCCTGGATACCGCAAAATCCACGCCCCGCATCAGCTCCGTGGTCCTTGGAAAGCTCCGCGGTCCTGCGTGGCCCAGCTTCACCACCAGAAGCTCGCTTTCGTAAGCCAGCCCCCGCTCAGCACTTCCCGCCCCTCCCCGTCCGCTTCCCGCGGCAATTCCGGCCACCGCCGTTCCATGTCCGCTTCCGTCTGCAGACGGCACGAGGCTTCTGGCTGTCTCCCTGCTGCCGGAATGGACCGCCTCATTGATCTCGTCCCTGGAAAACACCCGATCCAGGGTCTGGTCCCACAGGGCTGCAATCCGTGTATCCCCCTCCGGCGTCCGGAAGGCCTCATGGTAATAATCAATTCCGGAATCCAGCACCGCCACAAGAACTCCTTTTCCGCTCAGAAAATATGGCTCTTCCTGCAGGACATTGACGCAGGAGGACGCCCTGGCCCTGCCCGCGGAAAAGAACAGGCGCTTCGGCATCTCCACATATTCGATCTGAGGCAGGGCGCTGACCGCCTCAATCAACGGCTCCGGCACCGTCATAACCGCATATCCGCCGCGCAGCTCAACTGCCCGGATCCCCATGGCCCGTACAGCATCCAGACTGCCCGAATACCTGACGATCAGCTCCCAGGCCTGCTCCTCCAAAAGATAACCGGTCTCCAGCTCCGAGGACCGCGCCCGCTCCTGCGGCGGCGTATCCAGGGCAAGATTCAGCAAATTCTCCAGCTTCTGATTCTTCACAGGCAGCTTCCCCTGTTCCCGTCATCGGTGCTATCCTATGCTGCAGCGGCCGGATCTATGCGCAGAACTCCCCGCTGCCGCCCTTATCCGCGGTAGCGGTTCAGACACGCGAATATCTCCTGCTTTCTCGGCCTTGCCAGTCCGCAAGGCACATAGGCTCCGGCCACCGCCGCCCAGCCCCGTCTCTCCAGCTGATCCCAGATCACCTGAACCACCTGGCGCAGGCTTCTTTTTCCATCGATGGCCTGCTCCAGTCCATACCGGAGGATATATGCCAGGGCCGCCGTCTGCTCCGAATCCGCCAGCTGCTCCACATAACGCAGATCCACCGTCTCCTTATCGATAGAAAAGGAATCACGGCCGAAGGTTTTTACCTTTTTATGCTCATGGCCGCCCTCTCTGCCTCTGTCTCTTCCGCCATACCGTCCTCCGCGGCCGCCGGACTGCTCCGGCGCTCCTCCTCTCCCGGCGCTCTTAACCGCCAGGGGACGCTCATATCCCGGCAGGGCAAAGCCAGGCGCCTTTGTCCTCGGCCGCTGATGCTCCCCGCACAGAGCCTTCACCCGGTCTGTGATATCCACCGGCTTATAGCAGTCCATCTGAAGAATCTTGTCCGCAATGTAGAAAAACGCTCCCGAGCTTCCGGCCACCAGGATTGTGGACACCCCCGCCTGCTCATATAAATCCCTGGCCCGCTCCAGAAACGGCGTGATCGGCTCCTTCTCCCGGCTGATCACCTGCTGCATAAAATCATCCCGGACCATGAAATTCGTGGCGGAGGTATCCTCATCGATCAGGAACACGCCTGCTTCCGCCTCCAGCCCCTCCATCACCCCCGCCGCCTGGGAGGTGCTTCCGCTGGCGTCCTGGGTGGAAAAGGCTCTGGTATCCTTTTTGTTGGGCAGATCGTTGATAAACAGGGAAATGTCCATATTCCGGATGGAACGGCCCTCCTCCGCACGCAGCTTGACCGCGGTGCTGTCCGTCGCCACATACTCACGCCCGTCTCCTGCAATATGGTCGTACACGCCCATCTGAAGCGCTGACAAAAGCGTGGACTTTCCATGATATCCTCCGCCTACGATCAGGGTGATCCCCCGCGGCACGGCCATACCGCAGATCTCCCCCTTATGGGGAAGCGCAAACCTGCGCTCCATGGATGCCGGCGATACAAAGGGCACGCTGTCTCTCATGGGCAGATCCGACACTCCGCTTTTTCTTGGAAGCACAGCTCCGTTGGCCACAAACGCCGCCAGCTGATGCTCCTTTAAAAGCTCCCGCAGGGCGTGCTGGTCCTCCGCCAGAAATACGGCCGCCTCCAGCTTCTTCTTATCGATCCTGCCGTAAAACAGACTGTTCTCCACACATTTCGGCAGAAACTCAAATAAGATCCTCTCCAGCCCGCCGGCATCGATGGTCCGCCCAAAGGCAGGAAAGCCCACATGAAACCTTAAAACAATTCCGTCCTTTCCCACCTCGCAGGCACTTCTGGACAGCACCTCCTGGCCGCAGCGGGTTGTGGAGATCAGTCCGCTTTTCCCGGAGCCCTTCGCCTTAAAATTGTAGGCCTCCGCCTGGGCGGCAAACAGCCTTGTCAAATGATCCTCCATCGCTGTCCGGCACCATGGATCCCGGTAAAAGCTCTCCGGAAAGCCGCCGTTCTTTAAAGGCACCTCCACATGGACAGCAGAGGGCGACGCAAAGGGGTCTCCCTGCACATGATCGATCACCAGCACATAATTCCCAAACTGCCAGGCTCCCGCCAGATCCTTGTAGGCAGGATAGCTTCTGTGATCCATGGCCCTTAAGGCCGTCCTAAGTTCATTTGATGATTTCATCTGTTTCTGTCTCCTTCTGATTACTGATATGGCAGCGGTTCCGCCGATGCTTCCTGTCCGGCTTTGCCGGGCAGAAGGCTGTATCGTCCTGAACGGCTGCGTGATATGCAAAGCACCGGCATATGTAAAACGCCAGCCGAAGTTCCCCGCTTCGTCTGGCGTTTTCTCCTGTGTATACGGTCTGTATGCGGACCGTTCTAAAAATACTTCTTGTTGCCCCAGAGGTTGGCCTTTTTCAGATCCAGATACTCGTTGTACGCCTTTTCCAGAATCTGCTTTTCATTGGAAAACTTCAGCAGATGGTAGGCCTCATAAAACTTGTAATATCCGGAATCTACAAAATGTTCTTCCCGTTGTGGTTTGCTGTAATAGCTGTCGGCCATCATCAGATACCAGTGTACGTCCTTCTCCACCATATCCTGCGGGGTATTAAAGGAGTATTGGCTCTTGCCGATATACTTGATAATGGATGCACTGACACCAGTCTCCTCCTTCACTTCACGGAGGGCCGTCTCTTTATAC
>JAUNGW010000212.1 GCA_030524245.1 Eubacteriales bacterium | reverse complement strand
TAATCGGGGCTAATGTTAAAGATTTTTTGGGACATTTTCAAAAATGCTTGACAGGCAATTTTTTCAAATTTGCGCTGTTCCAGGGGTGCTTTCCATGGTTTTTTCCGTCTAAAAACAGACGTCCCGGCGTATACATAAACCAAACCCTGACCAAAGGAGTTCCTTTTATAAATGAATCCTTCAAAAATGAAAGCGCTGCTGCGCTCCCTTCTGATTTCCTACATACTCTCCGGTCTCCTGCTGCTTGCGGCAGCCTTCGCCCTTTACCGGCTGAAGCTGGGAGAAGACCAGATCAATCTGGCTGTATACGGCGTCTACGCCCTTTCCTGCTTTACCGGCGGACTGCTCTGCGGAAAATCCCTGAAAGTCCGCCGTTTTTTCTGGGGGCTGCTGCTGGGACTTTCCTACTTCGCCGTCCTTCTCGGCGCGTCCTGCCTGATGAACCGAAATCTTCCGGCAGACATGGCCAGACCAGCCGCCGTGCTGCTTGTCTGTCTTCTGTCCGGCCTGACAGGAGGCATGGCCAGCTGATCCCCGCAAACGCCGGACAGGCGGGGCTTACGCCTCGCCTGCCTGTTTTTTCTCCGGCTCCCGCTTCTCCGGTTCCTTCCGGCTTCCGTCCTCCTGCTCCTCTTCATGAAGAATTGTCAGACGGATCTTGTCGATCCTGTTTTTCTCCACATGCTCCACCGCCAGATGAAGGTTCTCATAGTCCACGTTCTCCCCTTCCTCCGGCAAATGATCCAGAAGGCCGATCACCAGGCCGCCGATGGAATCGTAATCCTCCGACTCCAGCTGCAGGCCAAGCAGCTCGTTCAAATCATTCAGCTTGGCGGAGCCGCTGACCAGATACTCATCCGGCCCGGTCTTTGTCACCTCGTCCTCCTCATCCTCATCGTACTCGTCCCGGATATCGCCGACAATCTCCTCCAGCATATCCTCCAGAGTAATCAGGCCTGCCGTGGCGCCGTATTCGTCCAGAACAATGATAATATTGTTGGAGGTTTTGCGCATCTCCACCATCAGCTCCGCCGTCTTCTTATACTCATAGGTATACAGCGGCTGGCGCAGAAGCGCCCGCAGAGAGAAGTTCTCCGCATGGTCAAACAGCAGGAAATCCTTTACGTTGATGATGCCGATCACATTGTCCGTGGAATCCTCATAGACAGGAATTCTGGTAAAACGCTCCTCGCGGAACAGCTCGATCAGATCCTTGTAGGCAGTATTCACGTCCACCATCACCATATCAATCCGGGGCACCATCACATCCTTGGCCACAGAATCCCCGAAATCAAACACGTTATTGATCATCTTCTTTTCCTCTGTCTCAATAACACCCTCCTCGTGGCTCACCTTCACAATCGTACGCAGCTCATCCTCCGTGATCGCCCCCTGCTTCTTTTTCGGATCCACCCGCAGAAGAAAAAGCACCAGCATGGAAAACCGGTTAATCAGGAATACCACCGGCGTAAAGACCCGGATCAGCGTATACACCAGCCGCGCATAGGTCAGCGCCAGCTTCTCCGCTGAAAGCGTCGCCATGGTTTTCGGCGTAATCTCACCGAAAACAAGAATCAGCAGCGTGAGAATACCGGTGGCCACGCCGACCGCCTTGCTTCCGAAAGCTGAAATGGTCAGCGTCGTCATCAGGGATGACGCCGAAAGGTTTACAATATTATTGCCAATAAGAATGGTGCTCAGCATTTTGCCGGGATTTTCAATCACCTTCGTCAAGATAACGGCCCGCTTATCTCCGGCCTCCGCCAGCGTCCTGACCCTCATCTTGTTTACGGTCGTCAGCGCCGTCTCCGCCGATGAAAAAAATGCAGATAATCCCAGCAGTACAACTACCGTAAACAGTTGTATGCCCGTACTGTCTCCTGAGTCCAACATAAAATAAATTCAATCTCCTTTTCAAAATTTATAGTGGTTATCGTGGCGATTCGCCGCAGGGAATCATGTCCGCTGCCTGCAGCTGCTTTACACAGCTGCAAATTGACTACGATTTTACAATGTTTCCTGTGTTCTGTCAACACTCTTGCCGCTTTTCCTCCAGAGGCCATAAGCTCTTCTCTCTTTCCCCCGCCGAAAGTCCTGCCGGAAGCTGTCTGTCCTGTCTTCCCGGAAGCTTCTGCCTGACCTCGCCGGCGAGCTC
>JAUNGW010000042.1 GCA_030524245.1 Eubacteriales bacterium | reverse complement strand
AATCGGGGCTAATGTTAAAGATTTTTTGGGACATTTTCAAAAATGCTTGACAGGGTTTTTATACAGAAAACCGAAAAAACAGAGCAGTTGCCTGTTTCTTTGCCGCTGTGCTATAATAGAGTTGCTTAACCGGCCTCACAGACAGGCCCAATTCATGACAGGAGGCGCTGCCATGCAGTCTTTTATTTCCGATCCCCATGATCTCCATGATTCCCATGACAGGCTGGCTGCCCGGCGGACCTATCTTCTGCTGCGGACGTCGCTGCTTGACCTGCTCTGCAGGGAGCCATATGAAAAAATCAGCCTGACTGAGCTCTGCGCTGCGGCTATGATTCCCCGGTCGACCTTTTACCGCTATTTTGAAGACAAGGATGACCTGCAGCGCTACTGTCTGCAGGCCATGCTGGAAGACGCACATTTTAATGAGGATGTTCTCTGCTTTAAAAACGCGGATTCTATCCGGGATTTCCTTCTGACTCTGATTCGGATTCTGGATGCGGACCTGCCCCGTTACCGCGATATTTATCAGATCAACAAGGATGGAATGCTTATGAAAATCATCCGGGATTATCTGATTCAGATTCTTGCAGGAATGCTGAAACACGCAAAAAGCAGCGGCTGCCGCTTCAAGATTGAGATTCCCATCTTTTCCGCGCTGCTGGCTGATTTTTATTTCAGCACGCTCCGCTGCTATATGGAACTGTCTGACCAGTATGATATCGATACCTTTGTGGACAATGTGTGCCTGTTTTCTGAAAAGGATTTCTTTTTGTAGGACAGGCAGCAGCATTTCCTCTCGATGAAAGAGCTCCGCGGCTGACCGTCTCCGGTCTGCCGCGGCGCTCTTTATAAGGGGGAACATCAGGTGTATGTGAATACTCCTCCGCGGATGTCCTGCTGCGGACTCCGTTATCATCTCTTATCACTTCGCTGCCTTAATGTTCTTCAGCTCCTCGAACACCACATCGTTAAGCACTTTAATGTAGGTTCCCTTCATGCCGGAAGAACGGGACTCAATCACGCCGGCGCTTTCAAACTTACGCAGTGCGTTCACGATCACAGATCGTGTAATCCCCACCCGGTCTGCAATCTTGGATGCCACTAAAATCCCCTCGTTGCCATCCAGTTCCTCAAAGATATGAGTTATAGCTTCCAGTTCTGAAAACGACAGGGTGCCGATCGCCGACTTAACAATCTGGATCTTTCTGGTCTCCTCCGCGTTCTCCTCATTAACAGAACGCATCATCTCCAGTCCCACGACTGTGGTTCCGTACTCGCTTAAGATAATGTCGTCAATATCATACTGCTCATCGCTCTTGTAAATGAACAGGGTTCCCAGACGCTCTCCTGCGATATCAATGGGAGTGATGATCGCCTGATACTTTTTTACATTCTCCTCAGTGAAGCCCAGAGTTGCCAGATTTACGTTCTCCTTGGTGGAAAGAATGCCGAGAAGCCGTTCATTCAGCATAGCATCCACAAAGTCTCCCACCTCATCCATGATCAGCTCGTGAATCTCGTCAACTCCCTCGCACAGGCCTACGCCAAGCACCTTTCCCTTTCTGCTGATAACCAGAATATTGGAAAGCAGGATCTCGCTTAGCACTTTACAAATGTCATTGAACACTACCTTATGCGAATTGTTATTATGCAATAATTTGTTGATTTTCCTTGTCTTGTCAAGCAGCTGTACGCTCATTCCGAAAAACCTCCTTACATATTTAGACATCTATGTACGAACATTATCTACTAAATAAAGTGTAACATAAATTCCAAATTATAACAATAGTTTTTCGATTTATTTGACATTACTAGTTATTTTCGTTTTTTGACTTTAAATTCGTGCTGTATCCGCACTGTTCATTGGAACAGAGCAGCCGGCTGCCCTTTTCCACCATATAGCTGCCGCAGCGCGGACACTTTTCTGTAGAGGGCTTCTGCCAGGACATAAAGTCGCATTCCGGATTTGCTTCACAGCCGTAATAGCGGCGGCCCTTTTTTGTCTTCTTAATCACCACGTCCCTGCCGCACTTCGGGCACGGAACGCCGATCTTCTCCAGATAGGGCTTTGTGTTCTTGCACTCCGGAAAACCGGGGCAGGCCAGGAACTTGCCGTGCGGACCGTACTTAATCACCATGTTCCGTCCGCAGAGATCACAGACCACATCTGACACTTCGTCTGCAATCTTAACAGATTCCAGTGTCTTTTCCGCTGTTTTCACCGCCTCGTCAAGATCCGGATAAAAATTCCGCACAATGGTTTTCCACTTCACGGAGCCATCGGCCACCTTATCGAGAAGCAGCTCCATATTGGCCGTAAAGCTCAGATCAACAATACTCGGGAAACACTGCTTCATAATGCCGTTTACCGCTTCGCCAAGCTCTGTCACATAAAGGTTCTTGTTCTCCTTCGTCACATACCGCCTTGCCAGAATCGTCGTGATGGTAGGCGCATAGGTGCTGGGCCGTCCAATTCCCTGCTCCTCCATCGCCTTTACCAGAGAAGCCTCTGTATAATGAGCCGGCGGCTGTGTGAAATGCTGGGCCGGCTCCAGCGCCTCCAGCTTCAGCACGTCTCCCTTCTCCAGCTTTCCGAACAGAGTATTGCTCTCTTCCTTCTCATCCTCCTGCACATATACAGACATAAAGCCGTCAAAAGCAAGCTTTGACGCAGACAGGGTAAACACGTACTCTCCAGCTGCAATTTTTACAGAGGTTGTATCATAAACAGCCGGCTGCATCCGGCTGGCTGCAAACCGTTTCCAGATCAGCTGATATAAACGAAACTGGTCCCGCTGAAGCGAATCCTTCACCTGAGCCGGCGTCAGGGCTATGTCCGTGGGGCGGATCGCCTCATGGGCGTCCTGGATCTTCCCGGCTGCTTTGCGGGCCTGCTCTGTGGCCAGCACATAGTTTTCTCCGTATATTTCGCCAATATACTGTCTGGCAGCCTGATCAGCCTCCTCCGCAATCCGCGTGGAGTCCGTACGCAGATAAGTAATCAGGCCAATGGTTCCGTGTCCCTTCACATCTACGCCTTCATACAGCTGCTGCGCCAGGCGCATGGTCTTCTGGGTGGAGAAATTTAAAACCTTGGAGGCCTCCTGCTGAAGGGTACTTGTTGTAAACGGAATCGGAGGCTTCTTTGTCCGCTGTCCCGGCTTCACCTCGTCCACAACGTACTCCTGGCCCTCCAGTCCCTTCAGGATGCCGTCAAGCTGTTCCTTGCTGCCCACAGCAATCTTCTCTTTTCTGGTACCGTAGAACCTGGCGTCCAGGGCTTTTCTGCCGCCTTCCTGCTTCAGCCTTGCATCCAGGCTCCAGTACTCCTCCGGAATAAAGGCGCTGATCTCATCCTCCCGGTCGCAGATCATGCGGAGCGCAACCGACTGAACGCGTCCGGCGCTTAAGCCGCGTTTTACCTTGGCCCACAAAAGCGGGCTGATGCTGTAGCCCACCATGCGGTCAAGGATTCTTCTTGTCTGCTGGGCATCCACAAGATTCATGTCCAGCTCTCTCGGATTCTTTAAGGAACTCTTCACCGCGTTCTTTGTAATCTCGTTAAAGCTGATGCGGTACACCTTTTTATCCCTGGCCTCATCCAGCTTCAGCGCCTTTGTCAGGTGCCAGGAAATCGCCTCTCCCTCACGGTCAGGGTCCGTCGCCAGATAAATCTTATCCGCTTTCTTCACTTCCTTGCGCAGCTTTGCCAGAATATCGCCCTTTCCACGGATGGTAATGTATTTGGGCTCGAAATCGTTCTCTGCGCTGACGCCCATAGAGCTTTTGGGCAGATCCCGGACATGTCCGTTGGACGCATCCACAGTATACGCAGATCCGAGGAACTTTCGGATTGTTTTTACTTTTGCGGGGGACTCCACAATTACTAAACTGTTTGCCATAGCCACTCCTGATAAGTCAAAGTTTTTTGCCGTAATAGAAATTCGCCGGCCGGTACACGTACCCTTCCAGCTCCAGCTCCATCAGGATGCTCATGCACTCGCCGATAGAAAGTCCTGTTGCCGACAGAATTTCATCTATATGTTTTGGTTTGAAATCCAAGCAACTATACACCATTTTTTCTTTCTTGGCAAGCCCATTTATATTTTTTTCATACAGTTTTAGTATTTTTCGATGTTTTATCCCCAAATACTCCAGCAGATCCCTGGGCGAAACTGCCATATGCGCCCCCTGCTGAATCAGCTGGTTGCAGCCCCCGCTTAAGTGATCAGTCACTCTGCCCGGGATGGCAAAAATCTCCCTTCCCTGCTCCAGACCAAGCTCGGCAGTAATCAGAGATCCGCTCTTTTCTCTGGCCTCCACCACCAAAACCGCGTCCGCCAGGCCGCTGATCACCCGGTTTCTCCTTGGAAAGTTTTCGCGGCGCGGCGGCGTATCCGGCGGAAATTCTGAAATGAGACAGCCCCTTTCTGCCATCTGCTCATATAAACCGTAATGCTGGGAGGGATAACAGATGTTCACTCCGCAGCCTAAAACTCCGCAGGTGCCTCCTCCGGCCTTCAGCGCGCCTCTGTGCGCAGCGCCGTCTATGCCGGCCGCCAGACCGCTGATAATCTCCACCTGCTCTGCCGCCAGGGCTCTGGCAAACTCCTCTGCCAGCTGCTCTCCGCTGGCGGAACAGCTCCTCGCCCCCACTATGGCCACTGCCGGGCGCTCTGCAGAGAGGCCAGACAGGTTTCCCCGCACAAACAAGCCCATAGGATAATCATATATTTCCAGGAGTCTCTTCGGATAGCTGTCTTCAAAGGGAGTCACGAAAACCAGCCCCTGCTCCCGCAGCCTCTGCAAAGACTGCCTGCACGCTCCTTTCTGTTCCTTCCACTCCATAAGAAGGCCGGTCTGCCGCTCTGTAAGGATCCCCCATGCTCTGAGCCTTGTTTCTTCTATATTATATAGCTGCTCCGGGCAGTCCATGCGCTCTGTCAGACGCCTCACCGCTACGGCTCCCAGGAAAGGGGCGCAGCAGAGCCAGTGCAATACCAGCTGCTCATCCATCAGTTCCTGCCCCCTCTCCCCCAGTACATCTCTTCCGGCTCTCTGTATCCTACCGCTTCGCACAGATGCTCTCTTCTGATCTCCTCTTCTCCCGCCAGATCTGCTATGGTTCTGGCAACCCGCAGCAGCTTATGATATCCTCTGGCGCTTAATCCCAGCCGTCCGAAAATCTCCTGCAGAAAGCTCTCATCCTCCGTCCGCAGCCTGCAGTACTGTCTCAGCGCCCTGCCGTCCATCTGGCTGTTGAAAAAAAACGCAGTTCCGGAAAAGCGCCTGCTCTGCAGCTGTCTCGCCTGCTCGATCCGGTTCCTGACAGACTCTGACGTCTCATTGCATCCATCTCTGCTGATATCCTGATATCTGACCGGCGATGCTTCCACGCTGATGTCAATCCGGTCCAGAAGGGGCCGTGATATCCTCCCAAGATACTGCTGCACCTGCCACTTTGTACAGCTGCACCGCTCACGATCCGGATAATAGCCGCAGGGACATGGATTCATCGCCGCAGCCAGCATAAAATGGGCCGGAAAATCACAGGAACCACGCAGCCTGGAAACGGTAATCCGCTTATCCTCCAGGGGCTGCCGCAAAAGCTCCAGCGTCCGTTTCTGAAATTCCGGCAGCTCATCAAGAAACAGAACGCCCCTGGAGGCCAGGGAAATCTCGCCTGGCCGGGGTTCCCTCCCGCCCCCGGTCAGAGCCTGGGCGCTGATGGTATGGTGGGGAGCCCGGAAGGGACGCTTCTGCAGCAGCACCTGATCCGGCCCCAGCATCCCGCAGACACTGTATATCCTCGAGATCTCCATCTGCTCTTCCCGTGACAGCTTCGGCATAATCGATGGAATCCGTCTGGCAATCATACTTTTTCCACTGCCCGGCGGCCCGATATAAAGAATATTATGCTGTCCGGCCACAGCCACCTCTGTAGCCCGCTTTACAGCCGTCTGACCGTTTACCTCAGAAAAATCGACCGGGTAATAAGTGCCGCTTTCAGCAGAAGTCACAGACGGCCGCTCCGCGTGAATGCGGACAGGCATGTTCAAAAGTCCGATCAGCTCCTTCAGGCTTGAAACCTTCACAATCTGGATGCCTTCCACCGCCAGTCCCTCCCGCACATTCTCCTCCGGCAGGAAGCAGCGGTCAAGACCGGCATCCCTCATAGCCAGCACCATGGAAAGCACGCCCCTCACCGGCTTGATCTTACCGTCCAGTCCCAGTTCTCCCAGGAAGGCGCTGCCGGACAGCTGAGACGGCTTTACGATACTATATGCAGCCAGTATAGCCACCGCCACCGGCAGGTCACATCCTGTCCCTGCCTTCCGTAGATTTGCCGGGGACAGATTCACCGTCACCTTCATGGCGGACAGCCGGAAGCCGGAGTTGCGCGTAGCTGTCCGTACCCGCTCCTCGGCCTCCCTCACCTCCGAGGCCAGACACCCAACCATATGGAAGCCTGGAAGTCCCGCGCTCACATCCGCCTCCACCTGCACCACATACCCTTCGATTCCCAAAAGGCCGCCGCTGTAAACCTTGCTGAACATAGGACGCTCCTTCCCGGGTTCCCCCGCTTCCGCCTTGAAAAAACTGCGATACGCATCTGACACGCTCCGAATTACCAGATCAAAAGATACTTATACTATAACTGGTTTCCGCGGCTGAAGCAAGAAATTTCAATCGACAAAACCTGACAAAGCTTTCGACATGGCCCCCTTTGTGCCGGCCCATTTTCCATCATCTCTCATACAGATTCCGGTGTAGCCTGCGTAAATTCGGTCATATATGGTCTGTACCGCAGAGGAAGCAGATTCTGCTGACACCGCAGGTTCTCCCTGGCCTCAATGGCAGCTGCCCTGTGAAAGGTACGCCATAGCTCCTCATACTGCTTCTCATCCGTTCCCGCATGTAAGCGCTGTTCCCACTCCGAAGCATCCGCTCTCACCATAACCCAGGGGCCTCCTGACTGGTGAACCGCGGCTTTCCTCCGGCGGCAGTCATAGATCATCCAGCTCTCCAGCGGCATCCTGTCAGCAAAATGCGGCGCCAGAAGAACGGTGATGTCGTTCTCCGGCTCGATTTTCGCGAGCAGTATCCCCTCCTCCGTCTGGGAAAACCTGGTAAAGCCGCGCATGTGGTCATACTCCCGGTTCAGGCGCCGGTTCATCGAGAACAGCTGATGCACGGCAGGAATCTGCAGCCGTTCCAGAACAGACGGCCCCGCCGCAAACGCATAAATGAGGAACCGGTAAATCTTGTCACAGCGGAACGGATCCCTGGAAAGGGCCGCACGGTAAACCGTCTCATAAAGCTGCTCGGACAGCTTCCTTCGGATGCTGTCTGTTACTTTCTTTGCTTTCTCCGCCGATGTCTTTACCTCTCTGTACCGGCAAAACAGCTCCCTGTCACAGCCTGCCGGTTCCAGCCGCACATTCTCATGGCCCAGGCGGCTCATCCAGGCATCATAAATCCCGCAGAAAATATCCTCCGGCTCACTGCCGCATATAAAAACAGTCACAAGTGCCCTCCTTTCCGTCAATGCCGCTCTTTCTTCCTACAGCTGGCCTGCCAGAGCCGCGCTGCGGTCCTCTGCCGTCACCGGCGCAGAAATCCTGTAATCATCAAACAGACTCATCTGCCGGAAATTGTCATGATGCCCGATCTCCCAGGTCTTCCTGCGTTCTTCCCCAATCAGCTGGCCCGCAATGAAGTTCTCCTCCATGCGAACCGGATACATCTGCCTTCCGGCGCAGGTGATAAAATACACGGCCCGCTTAAGCACCACGCCAAGCTTCTTCAAATCCGCAAAATCCAGTGCGCCGCTTTTTCTTGCCGCCAGAATCCTTCTTGCCGACTTCACGCCTATGCCGGGCACCCTGAGAAGCGTTCCGTAATCCGCCCGGCTGATCTCCACCGGAAACTGCTCCAGATGGCGCAGAGCCCAGTCACACTTGGGATCCAGCAGCACATTGAAATTCGGACGGTCCTCCGTCAAAAGCTCCCCTGCCTGAAAACCATAAAACCGCAGCAGCCAGTCAGCCTGGTACAGACGATGCTCCCGCAGAAGAGGCGGACCGCCCGGAAGAACCGGCAGCAGACTGTCCTCATTGACACGGACAAACGCAGAATAAAAAACCCGCTTCAGATCATAATTCTGATACAGCGCCTCCGCCACCCGGATCATCTGATAATCACTTTCCGGCGTGGCTCCCACAATCATCTGGGTGCTTTGTCCCGCCGGCACAAAAACCCGTCCGGCTCCCTTCCTAAGACCAGACCACAAATTTCTCCCGGGATGGTTCATGGAATCCGCCATGCCGGTCTCCCTCCCTCCGGTTCTCACAAAGGCGCCTCCCCCGTTCTCCAAAAGGCTCAGATTCTGCGCAGCAATCCCCTTCTGCACCTGGCGCATGGGGCCAAGAATCCTCTCTCTTGACTTTCCCGGAGCCAGACGCCTGAGGCCCTCCGCCGTAGGAAGCTCCAGATTAACGCTCATCCTGTCCGCAAGAAAACCAGCCTGCTCAACCAGCGACGGATCCGCCCCCGGAATAGCCTTTACATGGATATATCCGTTAAACCGGTACTTTCCCCTCAGCAGCCGCAGCGTCTCATAAAGCAGAGACATCGTATAGTCCGGAGAATGAAGGATCCCTGAGCTTAAAAATAATCCCTCGATATAATTTCTTCTGTAGAACTCCATGGTAAGACGGCAGACCTCCTCCGGGGTAAAGGCAGTTCTCACCACATCATTGGACCTGCGGTTGATACAGTATCTGCAGTCATGAATACACTGGTTCGTAAATAAAATCTTCAACAGAGAGATACACCGCCCGTCAGAAGAAAAGCTGTGGCAGATGCCGCTGGCACAGGTGTTCCCAAGACTGTCCTTCCTGCCCCCTCTGTCCGAACCGCTGCTGGTACAGGCCACGTCAAACCTGGCCGCATCGGCTAAAATCCTGAGCTTCTCCTGTACATCCATCTCCTGCTGAATCAGCATCCTTATCCTCCTGCATATCTTATACCGTCTGGGTTTCTGCCGCAAAGGCCTTGACGAACATATGTTCTTTTCACATCTTACCACATTGTACACTCCCATGCAACCCTTTTCTCGAACATCTGTTCTTTTTTCGCAAAAAAAGAAACGGACATGATCTGCCTGCAGCAAATCATATCCGTTTCTTATTATTAAATCTGAACCCGTATTACAGGAATGCGCCAAACAGTACGCTGGCGATGATCAGCACAATACCGCCTCCAAGACGGGAGGAAAGCTGTGCATATGCAATCAGGCCCATACGGTTGGATGCGCCAAGCACAGCCAGATCGCCGGAACCGCCGCGGTTTGCCATACAGAGACCTGCGGTAATAGCGGAATCGATGGGGAAGAAGCCCACCAGCCAGCCGACAATTGCAGAACCGATAATAGCGCCGATTACGATTGCAAGGGCGATTACCACGTTTCCTACTGTGATCGCGTTTGCAAGCTCAATGATATTCGTGTCAACACCTACTCCTACCATGATGATCAGAATCAGGTTTGCGGTGAAGAAGGACTGAAGCTTCTTTGACGCTGCGCGCACGTTCTCCGGCACGATGCCGAGAGCAGCCACAACCGCCACAAAGATAATCATGTAAGCGAACTGATGGATCGCGGTTCCAAAGATTGTGGGAAGCAGAGTCTTTGCGAACAGACGGCCTAAAGCGTAAAAGCCGATTGCCAGGAAGAATGCTCCGCCTAAATCCTTCATGCCTACCTTTACCACCTTATCCTCTGTGGCAAAGTCTCCGCCCTTGCGGATTAACTGAGTGCCGTCTCCTGTCCAGGTTGTCTTTTTCTCACCGATCTTTTTCAGAATCGCTGCAGTCAGGATCGCGAAAATATTTGCGATGGTCAGGATTGTGATGGCAAAGGAATAGTAGTTTGCCGCCGCGTCTCCGGTCACAGTCTCATAAATCTGGCTTAAGGGCACAGCGCCTGCGCCATTGCCGCCGCCCATAATCGGGCATACGTACTTCAGCACAATGTCAACGGGGCTGATGCCGAACACAAATCCGGCCGCCACGCCTAAAATACCTGCTCCGATCAGGCCGCCGAAGATTGCCGGAATATATCCTGCAAAGGAGCGGATCAGGAGCTTTCTGTCCAGAGCCAGAATGGAACCGGTGATCAGGAAAATGATGAAGAAGGACAGAAAGTCCGCATCGTCCATAATCATGATCATGCCGTCCGCATACTGCTGAGGCAGCAGATTGTAAGTGAACAGAAATGCCGATACAAGGAAGGTCAGAACCAGTCCGCCTCCGATGTAGCTGTTCCAGAACGGAATCCGTTCGCCGATCTCATTGCAGATAAGGCCGATAGCCAGCATCAGTGCAAAGCAGCCTGCCAGATCCGCAGAGAGCGCTCCTGTTGCCGCCGCAGCGATCACGATAAGTGCAATCGCGCCTGCCAGCCACCAGGGCATGCCAAATGTTTTCAGAGTAAATCCTTTGTTTTCAGCCATTTTGATACCTCCACATATCAATTTTGTCTTTGGACGTTATGATGTCCTTTTATAATCATCCGGCGATTCCCCGCGCCGGAAAATTATCATTTAATCCTGAAACTCGTATGTTTTGATCTCACGCACCACGTCGATGATGCTGCCGTCACGGGCCTCGATCACACCTACCACCCGGTCGCCGAACTGTACCGGCTCCGGCTCTCCAACGATGGAATATGCAATATCTCGCAGTTCCTCGATGGTCTTTAACGGAAGCTTCGTATCCTTTAAGCATTCCATCAGATCCTGGCGTCTCGGATTGACAGCCACGCCGTAATCCGTAACAACCACGTCTACTGTCTCACCCGGCGTCGTCACCGTAGTTACGTTGGTGCACACAGCCGGAATTCTGCCCTGCAGAAGCGGCGCAATTACAATGGTGCACTTGGCGCCTGCCGCCGTATCCGGATGGCCGCCCTGGGCTCCGGTAATCATGCCGTCAGATCCAACTACCACATTGCAGTTGAAGTTCACATCCACTTCAAGAGACGCAAGAATTACGAAATCCAGCTGATTGACATAAGCTCCCTTATTGAAGGGGTTTGCATACTCAGAACCGGAAATCTCAATGTGATTCGGGTTCTTTTTAATGGATTCAATCGCGCCGAGATCAAAATCCTGGGTGTCCACAACCTTCCTGATCAGGCCCTTCTCCAGCAGGCTGCAGATCGGAGTGGTGATGCCGCCAAGGGCCAGGCCCATGGTAATGCCTCTCTCCTCCATGATCTTTCCAAGGGAGATCGTGGAAGCGATGGATGCTCCGCCCACACCGGTCTGATAGGAAAATCCATCCTTAAAGTACGGCGTGTTCACAACCACCTGAGTACAGTAATCCGCCATCTTCAGCTTTCTCAGATCCGTAGTCGGCTTTGCCGCGCCGGAAGCAATCTTCGCCGGGTTTCCGATCTCATCCACTACGACCACATAATCCACGTCAATCATGGAAATGCTGGCCGGAATGTTCGGGAACGGCACCAGGCAGTCTGTAATGGCAACCACCTTATCTGCATACTGGGCGTCAACCATCGCGTAGGACAGCACGCCGCAGTCGCTCTTTCCGCCGTTGGCTCTCATGTTTCCGCACTTATCGCAGGTAGGCGCTCCGATAAAGGAAATATCCAGATGCACCTCTCCCGCCTCCACCGCGCGGACACGGCCGCCGTGAGAACGCATTACGGCAATATTCTTCAGCTTTCCGGTGGAAATAGCCTCGCCGATCTTTCCGCGGACACCGGAGGACTCAATGCCTGTAATCGTGCCGTCCTCGATCATCGGAAGCAGCGGATCATGCGCCTTTCCAAGAGAGCTTGCACAGATGGTAATGTCCTTGATCCCCATCCTGTGAATCTCCTCCATCACCATGTTTACAACATAGTCGCCCTCGCGGAAATGATGATGGAAGCCCAGAGTCATGCCATCCCTGATTCCGCAGAGCTTTAATACTTCTGCAATGGAAGAAACCTGCTTGTCTCTGTTGGGATCTCCATTGGCTCTTACCCGCGGCGCTCCTTTCTGGTATTCCACGCCTGCATTGGCGTAAGCGCCTTTAAAAATATCCTTCCCGGTGGCCTTTAATACCTCCTCCGGAATATCTCTTCCTACTGCATTAATCATCTTACAGGTCCCCCTCATATACGCCCGAGGCTTTGGCCAGGGCGATTGTTCTCTGCGCTCCGTCATAGAACGCAATATCAATCATCTTGCCGTCTACTGTAAATACGCCAATTCCCAGAGCCTTCTTCTCGTCGATCTCCTTTACAACCTTCTCTGCAAAGATGATCTCCTTCTGGGTCGGGGTGAAGACCTTGTGCACAATGTCGATCTGACGGGGGTTGACTAAGGATTTGCCGTCAAAGCCCATCATCTTGATCATCTTTACCTCTTCCTCGAATACATCCATCGCATCCAGGTTGGTAAATACCGTATCCCAGCACTGTACGCCCGCCGCTCTTGCGGCCATGATCATATGCTGCCTTGCTCCCTGCAGCTCCACACCGGTCCCTGTAATCACCGTCTGCAGATCCTTTGTATAGTCGCCGCCGGAAAGGGCGATTCCGATCAGTCTGTCGGAAGACTTGCAGACCTCCAGGGCATTAAGCACGCCCTTGCAGGATTCCAGCGCAGACATCAGAAGCGTGGAGCCCTCCGGTCTTCCAAACTCCTTCTCTGCCGCCAGCACATGCTCTTCCACAGTATGCACATCCTGCGCGCACTCTGTCTTGGCGATACGGATCACATCTGCTCCGCCTGCCACGCAGACACGGATATCCTCCTTCCAGTGAGGAGTGTCCAGGCCGTTGATGCGGACAACCCGCTCTACGCCCCTGTAATCAATCTCCTGAAGCGCATGGAACAGGGAATAACGCGCCGCGTCCTTCTGGTTCTCAGCCACTGCATCCTCCAGATCCAGCATGATGGAATCCGGCTTATAGATGTAGGGATCCTTGATCAGGCCCGGCTTCTGGCAGTTTAAGAACATCATGGAACGTCTCAGTCTTTTTTTGTTCGGATGGCTCATTTGATCACACCTCCCCACGGAAGATTCTCAGTAATATCATTGGAACGGTAAACCGCGCACTCTACTCTTGCCTTCAGGGTACAGTCCAAAGCGCCCTTGTCCACCACCGTTACCTTCGCGTCCTTCACGTCCAGACGGTTTAAGGTCTCCAGGATCGTAGCCTTGATCTGCTTTCCAAACTGATGAATCACACTGCTTTCAATGGAAAGCTCGATGGTGCCGTTGCCCGGCTCGACCGTTACCTGAGCATCGCTGGATTCCAGCGTGCCCGCCATAGCAGCTTTCTTAATTTCCATGTCATCCTCCTCTTGTCTCAATGCCATTCTGTCTGAATCCGCGGGAAAATGCCTCCCCGGGCCGGAATCTGTCCGGTCAGGATTCATCGCATCCCGTCATTTCAACTGAATTTAGTGTATCATTTTACGTACAATTGTGCAAATACATATATAGCTATAATGTTTATAATGTTTTTATTATATCTTTAGAATTATTCCATAATTTTAATACTATATTTTTATCAGTCCGGCCGTCATTCCTCAAAGCTGTAGGGCCTGATCTTTCTCACCACGTCAAGAATGGTTCCGTCCCTGCTCTCAATAATCCCGACCACCTGGTCGTCAAACTGGATCTGCTCCGGCCTGCCGACGATCGAATAGGCGATGTCACGCAGCTCTTCGATGGTTTTCAGAGGAAGTCCGCTGTCCTTGTAGGCATCGATCAGATCCTGGCGTCTGGGATTGATGGCAATGCCATAATCCGTAACGATCACATCCACCGTCTCTCCCGGCGTCACCACGGTCACCACCCGGTCACAGATCGTGGGAATTCTCCCCCGTACCAGCGGCGCGACGATGATCGAGCAGTTGGAGCCTGCGGAGGTATCGGGATGTCCGCCCGGCGCCCCTCTGACAATACCGTCTGATCCTGTCACCACATTGACGTTAAAGTCCACATCCACCTCCAGCGCACCCAGGATTACAAAATCCAGCTGGTTGACAAACGCGCCCTTATTCATAGGATCCGCATACTCCGAAGTGGATATCTCGTAATGGTTCGGATTTCTCTTAATAGATTCAATGGCTCCCAGATCAAAGTCCTGCGCGTCCACAATATTGCGCACCAGCCCGGCCTCCAGAAGATCGCAGATCGGCTTTGTGATGCCGCCGATTGCAAAGCCCATATGGATCTGCTTCTCCTCCATAATCGGCCGCAGCATGGAATTCACCGCCAGGGAGGCGCCTCCCGCTCCCGTCTGGAAGGAAAAACCGTCTTTAAAATATGGAGAGCCTGCGATGATTCTGGTACAGTAATCTGCCATCATAAGCTCCCGCACATCCTTTGTCATACGCACCACATTGCTGACGATCCTGGCCGGGTTTCCGATCTCATCCACCACACACACATAATCCACGTCCACCATGGAAATGCTGGGCGGGAAATTCGGCGCCGGCACAAGACAGTCCGTAATGACCACCACATGATCTGCATATTTTGCATCCACCATGGAATAGGACAACACGCCGCAGTCGCTCTTTCCGCCGACTCCCCTGGCATTGCCGTACTCGTCCGATGTGGGCGCCCCGATAAACGCAATGTCAATATGAACGTCTCCCTCCTCGATGGCGCGCACCCGGCCGCCGTGAGAACGGATAATCGCCGGCGTTTTCAGCTTCCCATGGGAAATCGCTTCCCCGATCCTGCCGCGGACGCCGGAGGACTGAATACCGGTGACAATGCCCTGCTCGATCAGATCCGCCACCGGATCATGAGCCGCTCCCAGAGAGCTTGCACAGATGGTGATGTCTTTCACCCCCATGGCCGCCGCCTCTTCAAGCACCATATTTACCACATAATCTCCATCCCGGAAATGATGGTGGAAGGATAAAACCATCCCGTCCCGGATCCCACATTTCTCCAGAGCTTCCCGGATGGATGACACCAGCTTGCTTCGTTTCGGATTCACATATCCCCTGACAACCGGAGCCGCTTTTTTATAAGCTTCCCCGTCCCGCGCATAAGCGCCTGCATAAGGCCTTTTCCCGCAGGCCTGCAAAACTTCCTCCGGGATATCGCGTCCCACTGCGTTTTTCATGATGCGTATTCCTCCTTTTCATTTTTGTGGCGATTCATTGTGCAAACCATATATATTCTCTGCAAAACGCCAAGGTTTGTCGTTGAACTCTCACTAATCTTATGGTATCATACCATTTATAAGTTTACTAATACGATTATAGCTATAGCCCGCATAATCATTCTTCTATAGAAAGGCAGAAAGGCACCCATATGAATATTAAACATGCCCAGTATATGCTGACTGTTCTTCAGGAAGGCAGCATCACGGCCGCCGCAAGGAAGCTGTATATATCCCAGCCGTCTCTGAGCCAGATGATCAAACTGGTAGAGTCCAATCTTGGGACAACGATTTTCAACCGTTCCACAGATCCCATCACACTGACCTATGCAGGAGAGAAATATATCGAAGCCGCCAAAAAGATCCTTTCCATCAATGCAAACCTGCAGAAGGAGATTGATGAAATCAACCACGAGGATCACGGGACGCTGCGCCTGGGAATTCCCGTCCAGAGAGCAATTCAGGTTATTCCCTACGTGCTTCCGCGCTTTCACGCCCTGTATCCCCATGTGCACCTGGATATTCTGGAGAGCGGCTCCTCCAAGACAGAAGCCGCCGTCCTGGAGGGGGAGGTGGATCTGGCCTGCCTGACCACCACGCCCAGACACGAGAGCCTGCACTATATCCTGATTGAGGAGGAGGAGCTGGTGCTGCTTACCAGCCGCAATTCCGCTCTGGCCAGACGGATTCCCTCCGGCACTCCCATAAGCATCACGGAGGCCAGGGACGAGCAGTTTATCAGCAGCAAGATCGGCCACAGTGTCCGGGACGTTCAGGACCGGCTTTTTATCACCTACGGCATTCATCCGAATATCCTTCTGGAGACCATGAGCATCGAGGTGAGTAAGCGGACCGCCATAGCCTGCGACGCTGTCATGATATGCCCCATCAACTACATAGAGATGTCTCCGGATCTGTATCCCAGATGCTCGATTTATCCGATCCTCGGCATCGAGCAGAAGCGCAGCTTCTATGTGTGCCACCGCCGCGATCTGTATCTGACAAAATATATGAAGGATTTTATCCGCATTCTCACGGAACTGGAAAAGCCGGTCCTGCATTAACGCAGAACCGGCTTTTATGCCCTCTTCCTGTCAAATATCTGTTCTTTTTAATCCAGAAAGCTCCGGATGGTCTTCGGCTTCCTGTAGTTCCAGGTGGATATCTTAATGCCGCTCCGTCTGCTGGCCGCATGGACAATCTGTCCGTTGCCGATGTACATGGCCACATGATTCACCACGCCGCGGCTGTTGGTATAAAAAATCAGATCTCCCGGCCGCATCTCGCCGGAGCTTATGGATCTGCCGGTCTTTGCCTGCTCTCTGGATGTGCGCGGAAGGCTGACGCCTGCCACATTGCTTAACACATACTTCACAAAGCCGGAGCAGTCCGCGCCTGTGTGAGGATCGTTGCCGCCCCATACGTACCGGCCGCCCACAAACTGAAGGGCATAATTCACTACCTTATTTCTGAGGGACGCCTGCTGGTTGGCCCGTTCCTCCAGAGGCGAAAACTTGATGGCTTCTGTCAGGGCATACCGGACCTCCACGTTGTTGTCTCTGGTGGAAATATATGCCTTGTCGTCCGCATTCTCCTCATCACCGCTGTCTCCGGTATCCAGCTCAATCTCCACCCAGCCGTCCAGCTGGTTTAATACATGGTAACGCTCCGACTTGGATATCTGCGTCCAGATTTTGGAATCCGTATTGGGCTCCGACCGGACGTTCAGCATATCCGTGTTGACGATGGCCGTCAGGGCAGCGTTCCTCAGCGCCAGATCCCTGGCCTCCTGTCCCACCGCCACATGATCCGCCGACACATAGCCGGTAATATTTCCGGATTTAATCTTATACCAGCCGTCCAGGGTTTCCAGAATGTCTCCGGCCGCATTGCCGGGCAGCTTGCCGATGATGTTCTCTCCATACTGATCCTGCTCCGGAGCGCTGCGGATATTCAGATAATCATCTACTTTGGAAATCAGCAGATTGTCGTACTGATTCAATGCCATGGATTTTAAATCCAGCTTGCGCCCTTCATCCAAAGCCATCCGCACATCCAGATACTGACTGGACATATATCCCTGCTGAATCTGCACACAGCCGTCCAGCTGCTCCAGCACGGTATAACGCTCTCCGTTCAGAGCCTGTCCCACGATATTCGTCATCGTAACAAAATCCGGAGTCTGCCGGATATTCACAGCGCCCTCCGGATCCTCTGTACGCACAATCGCCATCAGGCTCACATGCTCCATGGCCTTCTGACGGGCCTCCTCACCGGTCAGCACATACTGTCCGCTGATATATCCCTCCAGGCCGCCGGAACGGATCTTCAGCCAGCCGCCATCCTCCTCGCTTAAAATCTCGCAGGCGCTGTTATTCGGCATCTTGCCCGTGATATTGGCCATGCTCTCGTTGGTCGGCGTCTCCCGGATATTTAAATAGCCGCCGTCCTGCAGCTGAACCAGTCCCAGGTTCTCATAGGAAGCGACCACCGCCTCCTTCTCCTGCTGCTCTGCCTGGGCCTGCGCAGCGGCCTCCTCTTCAGCCGACCGCTGTGACTCCGCCTGGTTTTCTCCGCCGGCCTCCGCGCTTACGGCGGCAGGCTCCCCGTCCCCTGAGCCAGGCGCCGGCGCAAACCGGAAAATCAGGACGGCCGCGCCGATCAGAAGCAGGACTCCTGCAGCTCCCAGGATATAGTTTCTATATAAATTCTTTTTTCTTTTTCGTCTTGCTTTATTCAGGATATCTATATACTTTTTTTCATCTGCCATATACGGTCTCCTCCGTTCAGGTCTCGCTCCAGTATAACACAAATATTCCTCCTTGACGAGACAGCCCGGCAAAAAAAGTATTAAATTTCTGTTACAGAAAAAACAACCCGTGCTTCAGCTATCCTATAAGCAGGCCCAGAACAGCCGCAATCAGAATGGTCTTCGGTATCGTCAGCTGCTTTTTAATCAGAAGATACCCCGTAATTACCGCAATGGCCGCCATATTCCAGGATATCCCCGTCCAGTCCTCCAGAAAAAAAGTGCTGGCGCTTAAGGTGACTGCCGCAGCCGCCAGCATCCCCAGGCTCACCGGGCGGACGCCGCGCATGGCGCTTTCCAGATACTTGTTCCCCTTCAGCCTCAGAATAAAATTGGCTGCGACAAGACAGATTGTCAGAGACGGCACCATCACCCCCAGGCTGGCGCAGACAGCTCCGGCCACCCCCACAGTCCGAAGCCCCACAAAGGTGGCGCAGTTAATCCCCAGAGATCCGGGCGTCATCTCCGCCACCGCCACAATATCCATTACCTCTGCCGGCGTCATCCAGCCGTAGCGCAGCACCTCGTCCTGAATGACAGGCACCATCGTCATGCCGCCGAAGCTGCAGAAGCCGATTTTCATAAACGATAAAAACAGCCTAAGATAAATCATCAGAAATCTCCCCTCTCCAAATCAAAAGCCCGGCAGCCAGCGCCACAATCACAATCAGCAGCTTGTTTGTATTGGTAAACACACAGACGAAAAAGGCAGCCAGCAGCAGCACCCAGGAAATCCAGCTCTGAACCGCCGTCTTTTTTAATTTCAGAGAAGCGCTTATGATAATCGGGATAACCACGCTGCGCACACCGGTCAGCATCCGCGCCACAATCACATTATCGCGCAGGGAGGAATAAAAATATGTGACGACGGCAATGGCAAGAAGAGCAGGCAGAGACAGACCTGCCGCCGCCACAACGGCTCCCGCCGGCCCCTCCATGGCACAGCCGCAGAACACAGACATATTGATAATCATAATGCCGGGAAAGGATCTGGCCAGGGACATAAAGTCCACAATCTGCTCCTCCGTCATCCATCCTCTCCGGTCCACAAACTCGTTCTGTATCTGTGCAATGATGCTCCAGCCGCCGCCAAAGGTAAACAGCCCGATTTTAAACATCGTCGCAAAGATTACCGCAAGACGTTTGATCCGCCCCATTTTACTCTCCTCCTGTGTGTTTTTTGAAAAACCAAATTCAGACTCCATTATGTTTGCCTGGCAATCAGGACTCGGAGCTTCCTGCCTGGCTTTGCCTGGCAATCAGGACTCGGAGCT
>JAUNGW010000041.1:13068-19317 GCA_030524245.1 Eubacteriales bacterium | reverse complement strand
ATCAAGGTTTTTATTAGATTTACACAATAAAAAACAGGTGGTTTTTGACACTACCTTCCTGAACAGGGAGGCGGATTTATGACGATATTGGATCAGCTGGCAGAGTATGCCAGAGAAAGAACAGCCCGGGAAAAGAAATGGATTTCTGAGGCGGAGCTGAGACGGGCCGCAGAGACAGCGCCCGTGGGAGATTTTTCCTTTGAAGCGGCTTTAAAAAAGCCGGATATTTCCTTTATCTGCGAATGCAAGAAGGCATCGCCGTCTAAGGGGCTGATTGCTCCGGACTTTCCTTACCTGGAAATTGCCAGAGCCTATGAGGCAGCCGGAGCCGACTGCATCTCCGTGCTGACAGAGCCGAAATGGTTTCTCGGGCAGGACCGTTATCTGCAGGAAATCGCGGCGGCGGTATCCATTCCCTGCCTGCGGAAGGATTTTACGGTGGATCCCTATATGATATATGAAGCGAAAACGCTGGGCGCGTCGGCTGTGCTTCTGATCTGTTCGATTCTGGAGGAGGGGCAGCTAAGAGAATACTTAAATATCTGCGACGGCCTGGGACTTTCGGCGCTGGTGGAGGCTCATGATGAGCAGGAGACAGCCATGGCCCTGAGGGCCGGAGCCAGAATGGTCGGAGTAAACAACCGGAATCTGAAGGATTTTTCCGTGGATACGGAAAACAGCCGGCGCCTGCGGGCCATGATTCCGCAGGATGTGGTATTTGTTTCGGAAAGCGGCGTGAAAAGCGCGGAGGATGTGGCCGCCCTGCGGCGGATCGGAGCGGACGCGGTGCTGATCGGCGAGACGCTGATGCGGGCCGCGGATAAGCGGGCAAAGCTGGAGGAGCTGCGGGGATGAGAACAAAAATAAAATTCTGCGGGCTGACCCGCCCTGGCGATGTGGAGGCGGCCAATGAGCTGGAGCCGGATTACATTGGCTTTGTATTTGCGAAAACAAGCCGGCGTTACGTAAATCCGGAAACGGCGGCCATTCTGAAACGGCACCTGAAGCCCTCCATCAAGGCGGCCGGGGTGTTCGTAAGGGAGGAGCCGGAGCGGATCGCGGCCCTTTTTGATGCAGGCATTATCGATGCGGCCCAGCTCCATGGCGGAGAGGGGACAGAGCTGGTTCTGCGGCTGAAGGCCATGACCAGCTGTCCGCTGATTCAGGCCTTTCGGATAGAAGGCAGGGAGGATATTCTGGCGGCGGGAGAGAGCCAGGCGGATCTGGTGCTGCTGGACGCGGGAGAGGGCGGAACAGGAACCACCTTCGACTGGAGCCTGCTGCGCGGCATGAAGAGGCCGTATATTCTGGCCGGCGGCCTGAATGAGAACAATGTGGCGAAGGCAGTGAGAGCCCTGTCTCCCTACGGCGTGGATGTGAGCAGCGGAATCGAGACGAACGGACGCAAGGACAGAGAAAAAATGAGACGGTTTGCGGCGGCGGTGCGGTATGGAATGAATCCGGAAAACCGGAGCAACGGATGAGGAGGAAAAAGATTATGACAAATCCCAGAGGACGTTTTGGCATTCACGGCGGGCAGTACATTCCCGAGACTCTGATGAATGCAGTAATCGAGCTGGAGACGGCATATGAGCATTATAAAAATGACCCGGAGTTCACCCGGGAGCTGACAGAGCTGTTTAACGAATACGCGGGACGGCCGTCCAGGCTTTACTATGCGGAAAAGATGACGAAGGACCTGGGCGGGGCGAAGATCTACCTGAAGCGGGAGGATTTAAACCACACCGGCGCCCACAAGATCAATAACGTGCTGGGCCAGGCACTTCTTGCAAAGAAAATGGGCAAGACCCGCCTGATTGCGGAGACCGGAGCCGGACAGCACGGCGTCGCCACGGCCACGGCGGCAGCGCTTATGGGCATGGAATGCGTGGTGTTTATGGGAGAAGAGGACACGGAGCGTCAGGCGCTGAACGTCTACCGGATGCGGCTTCTGGGAGCGGAGGTAATTCCGGTGAAAACCGGGACGAGAACCTTAAAAGACGCTGTTTCCGAGGCCATGCGGGAGTGGACCAGCCGGATCGCGGACACCCACTACTGCCTTGGCTCTGTTATGGGGCCGCATCCCTTCCCGACGATTGTCCGGGATTTTCAGGCGGTGATTTCCAAAGAAATCAAGGAGCAGCTCATGGAGAAGGAGGGACGTCTGCCGGATGCGGTGCTGGCCTGTGTGGGCGGCGGCTCCAATGCCATCGGAAGCTTTTATCATTTCATTGAGGACAAGGACGTGCGGCTGATCGGCTGTGAGGCGGCCGGCCGGGGCATCGACGGCTTTGAGACGGCGGCCACCATCAATACGGGACGGACAGGAATCTTCCACGGAATGAAATCCTATTTCTGCCAGGACCAGTACGGCCAGATCGCCCCGGTGTATTCGATTTCCGCGGGCCTGGATTATCCGGGAATCGGGCCGGAGCACGCATGGCTCCATGATATCGGCCGGGCGGAATATGTGCCGGTGACAGACGAGGAGGCGGTGTGCGCCTTTGAGTACCTGGCAAAAACCGAGGGCATTATCCCGGCCATTGAGTCGGCTCACGCCGTGGCCTATGCGCAGAAGCTGGTGCCGCAGATGGAAAAGGATCAGATTCTTGTAGTTACCATATCCGGCAGAGGCGATAAGGACTGCGCTGCCATTGCACGGTACAGAGGGGAGGATATCCATGAGTAGGATTCAGGAAGCATTTAAAAACGGCAAGGCATTTATTCCATTTATCACCTGCGGGGATCCGGATCTTGAGACAACGGCGGCCGCCGTGCGGGCCATGGCGGAAAACGGAGCGGATTTGATTGAGCTGGGCATTCCATTTTCCGATCCCACGGCGGAGGGACCGGTGATCCAGGGGGCCAATATAAGAGCCTTAAAGGGAGGCGTCACCACAGACAGGATTTTTGAGCTGGTGCGTCAGCTGCGCCGGGATGTGACGGTTCCCATGGTATTCATGACCTATGCCAATGTGGTGTACTCCTACGGAGCGGACCGTTTCCTTTCTGCCTGCCGGGACGTGGGCATCGACGGACTGATTCTGCCGGATGTGCCGTTTGAGGAGAAGGAGGAATTCCTGGCGGTCTGCAGAGCGTACGGCGTGGATCTGATTTCCCTGGTCGCGCCTACCTCAGATAACAGGATCGCCATGATCGCGCGGGAGGCGGAGGGCTTTCTCTACCTGGTGTCAAGTCTGGGGGTAACCGGAACCCGCAGCGAGATCAATACGGATCTGGCGTCTATTGTGAAGGTGATCCGCCAGAACACGGATATCCCCTGCGCCATCGGTTTCGGCATCTCCACGCCGGAGCAGGCGGAAAAAATGGCCTCCATCGCGGACGGAGCGATTGTGGGGTCGGCGATTATCAAAATCCTGGAAAAGCACGGCCGGGAGGCAGCGCCCTTTGTGGGGGAATATGTGAGGGAGATGAAGGCTGCGGTGGAACGGAGCGAACAATAATCTGCAGGATGAGCAGACCAGAAAGGAGGCATATATGAAAAAAACAACCAGGAGGCGATGGGCCAGGCTTGCAGTGCTGAGCCTGATTTTTGCAAATGCTTCCGTACCGTTTGCCGCGTATGCGGATCAGAACACTCTGATGGACGGGGAAGCGGCGGCAAGGCTTCTGCTGAAAAACAGGCAGGAGCAGATTGCAGGGCGTGAGCCGGCAAAGGAATCCGCGCAGGAGTTTCCGGAAACCTTTGATCTGAGGGACAGAGGCGTTGTGACGCCGGTGAAGCTGCAGAACCCCTGGGGAACCTGCTGGGGATTTTCCGCCATAGCGGCGGCGGAGACAAGTATTCTTTCCGAGATGGGAAAGACCTACGAGGAGACAGGGCTGGATCTGTCTGAGCATCACCTGACGTACTTTGCGCGTACATATCTGAATGACGGCTCCTCTCAGGACGGCGAGGGCATCCATATGCTCGACGAGGGCGGGATTTTCGATACAGGCGGCCTGATCTTTACGGCAACCTCGCTATTCTCTTCGGGCATGGGCGTTGTGGACGAGGATACGATTCCTTACCGCGGAAAAAACAGTGAAACCTATGCAGAGGCCGGAATCAACTACTGGTATGACAGTGAGGATGACTGGCTGATTCCTGATGAATACAAGTTTCTGCAGACCTATGAGCTGGAGCATTCGGAAATTCTGGATTCTCCGGTGATTTATGATCCTTCGGTCAATCTGGACGAGCTTTCCACAATGGCGGAACGCAATGAGGCTTATGCAGGATACGATCAGGCTGCGACGGACCGGATGAAGCAGGCGCTGATGGACGGCTATGGGATTTCCGTCAGCTACGCAGCGGATCAGTTTACGCCTGATCAGCTGGGAGAGGATACGGAGCCGGAATATATTAACACCAGCGACAACAAATGGACCCATTACACCTATGACGCAGCTCCCGTGACCCATGCCGTAACGATTGTCGGCTGGGACGACAGAATCAAGGCGGAGGATTTTCTGGATCATTCCGAAGATCAGTACGGAGACGGACTGCCCCATCAGCCGGAGGGAGACGGAGCCTGGATTGTGAAAAACAGCTGGGGCGCTGCAACGGAGAAATTTCCCAATCAGTTTGAATGGGGCATTCAGGATGAAACGGGAAGGGAGACCGGTTATTTTTATCTTTCCTATTATGACCGGTCACTGTCTCTGCCGGAAATCTTTGATTTCAGAGTGAAGGATGACGGTGCGCCGGGGTATATCATCGATCAGTATGACTATCTCCAGTCAGACGGGACAGAGGGCTGGATCGATAAGAACGGACTGAAGACGGCAAATGTCTTCACGGCGGAATTTGATGAAATCCTCCGGGGACTGTCCTGCGAGACCAGCATGAAGAACACGGATGTCACCTACGATGTTTATCTTCTGAACGAGGACGCGGCGGTGCCGACGGACGGCGGGCATGTGCTGACAGCTGAGGCCTTCTACGAGCTTCCGGGCTATCACCGTCTCGATCTGGACACGGAAAATCAGGTGGAAATCGCAAAGGGACAGCGCTACGCGGTTGTTCTCACGCAGGAAACCGAGTATGGAGAAGAGCATTATTACGCGGTCTCCACAACCACGGGCATCAGCGAGGAGGCGGCGGACGCCTACAACAGAGAGCAGAAGGTGGAGCATGCGGAAGGCGCCTATATGGAATACTACGCGCAGGGCGTGGTAAATCCGGGAGAAAGCTATGTTTACTTTGCGGACAGGGACGCATGGAGTGATTTCTCCCAGGTGATTCCAGGACTTCAGAAGCATGAGGATTTTGCGGAGCTGACCTTTGACAACTTCCCCATCAAGGCGTATCTTGATTTTAAGAACGAAGCGGATCAGACGGCCTCAGGCGGAAATGATATTCCGCCGCTGGGCTACGCGGAGCCGGCTGGAGCACTTAATTATAAACAAATTGCAGGATACCTGGCGCCGCGGATTCTTGCCCTGGCGATTCTTGTCAGCTACGCTGCGCTGATTGTGATAACTGTGCGCAGGAAGCGCCAGACTGGCGCTACAGCTCCGCAAGAAAGGCAGCGCCGGAATAGGCCGAAAGACTGATCTCGATCATGCCGTGGGCGCAGGCAAGGGGAGCGGTATCCCTTACGGATGCTCCGCCGTATTCCTCCCAGTCCGTATGGATGACGGGAATCAGCCTGTTGATATTCTCCGGCGCGGGAAGCTGTACATGGCCAGTCGGTTTGTCCGACAGGTTGAAGACAAACGCCATCCTCTGGGTGCTGCAGCGGCGCTCGAAGGCGAACACACAGGGGGAGACAGTTCCGGCGGAAAGCCACTGGAAGCCGTCCGGACTGTAATCCTCCTGGTACATGGCCGGGGAGGACAGATACAGCTTGTTTAATTCCCGCATAAACCGCAGGAAGGCGTCATGGATGGGGAAGGAAAGCAGGCACCAGTCCTGCTCCCGGCTTTCGTCCCATTCCCGGAGCTGGCCGAACTCATTGCCCATAAAGTTTAACTTTTTCCCCGGATGGGCCATCATATAGAGATAGAAGGCCCGTCCCTGAGGGAATTTTCCCTGATAATCTCCGTACATCTTCTGCAGAATCGTAGCCTTTCCGTGGACAACCTCATCATGGGACAAAGGCAGCAGGTACCGCTCATTGTAATAATAATGCATGGAAAATGTGAGCTTTTCCCTGCTGTCAGGCCGCCTGGCCGGTTCTGTCTGGAAGTAGGAGAGGGTGTCGTGCATCCAGCCTAAATCCCATTTGTAATCGAAGCCGAGAC
>JAUNGW010000041.1:0-13058 GCA_030524245.1 Eubacteriales bacterium | reverse complement strand
TGGTTCCGGCATAGGTGGTGGAGTCCTCGGCGATCAGCAGGGCATCGGGGAAACGCTCCTTCAGTCCTGCGTTCATGTTTTGCAGAAACTGCAGGGAGGGACGGTTTTCTCCGCGCTCAGGCTGTCCCTGCCAGTAGATCAGGTTGCGCACCGCGTCCATCCGCAGGCCGTCGAAGTGGTACTCCTTCAGCCAGTAGAGGGCGGAGGACTGCAGAAAGCTTCTCACCTCCCCGCGGGAGTGCATAAAGTTGCAGCTGCCCCACTCGCTGCGGCCCACGTCCTGATGAGGGTATTCATAGAGGGCCGTGCCGTCGTAATTCCACAGGGCAAAGTCGTCCACGGCGAAATGCACCGGCACAAAGTCCAGCAGCACGCCGATGCCGTTCTGGTGGCAGAGGTCTACCAGCTGCATCAGCTGCTTCGGCGTGCCGTAGCGGGAAGTTGGGGCGAAGAAGCCGGTATTCTGATAGCCCCAGGAGGCGTCGGAGGGGTGCTCGGACAGCGGCATCAGCTCCAGGTAGTTGTAGCCATTTTCCTTAAGCCAGGGGATGAGAAGCTTCGCCAGCTCCTGGTAGCTGTACCAGTCTTCAGGGGCGTCTCCCTTTTTCTTCCAGGAGCCGGCGTGGAGCTCGTAGATATTCACAGGGCCGTCGCAGGCGGCGCTGCGGGCGGTCATCCAGTCCTTGTCCCGGAAGCTGTGCCGGTCCAGGCGGCAGATCACCGAGGCGTTGTGGGGGCGAAGCTCCGAGGAAAAGCCATAGGGGTCGCAGTGGTCGATGAAGCCGCCGGTCTGTCTGTAAATGCGGTATTTGTAGCGCATCCCCTCTCTGGCCGCGGGAACCTCTGCTTCCCAGAAATTGCCGTCGTGGATCTTCTGCATGGGAAGCTCCTGCCAGCCGTTAAAGTCTCCGATCAGGGAGATGCGGGCGGCGCTGGGAGCAAAGGTGCGGAACACAAAGCCCTTTTTTGCCGGATGAGCTCCCAGATACCGGTATGCTTCAAATTCTTCTCCCATATAAAATCCATAAAAATCCATAAACATTCCTCCTGCTTTTAAACGAGATAGACACCAGTTGTTTTTGCGGTTATAATAGGAACTGGGTATTTGCCTGTTCTGATTATAGTAAGAAAAACGTGATCCGGCTATGAGCAGATCCGGTGAAAAGTCGGATAAACGACATTTTGATGAAAAAGTTGGGAAAATGACGATGGATATGAGGGTGAGGAAGACAAAACGGAGTATTTTCAATGCGTTTTTAGAGCTTCGGTCGAAGAAGCCTCTGGAAAAGATCCGTGTGGGCGAGCTCTGCCAGCTGGCGGAAATCAACAAATCCACATTTTATACGCATTATCAGGATATCTACGACCTGTCGGAAGCCATTGAGGAGGAGGCGCTGCAGTCCTGCCTGAATATCCCGCATCCGGAATATGTGCTCAGTTGCATGGAGGGCTTTATCCGGGAGCTGTATCAGGCGTATTTTGCCCAGGAGCGGCTTTTGGAGATTCTTTTTTCCGGCAGCAGGGAGCGGCTTTTAACAGAGAGAATCGCGGAAAATGTGATCCGCATGGTGTCCGGACAGTACCCGGAGCAGGCACGGGATCCGGCCTTTCAGGCCATGCTGGCTTATCAGGTGTACGGAAGTATTTATGCCTTTCATGTGATGAAGCAGTATGGGGAGGAAGCGGCGCTGTCGGTGATTGTGAAGCTGGCCGGGACAAGAGGAATAGCGGAAGCAGAACAGAAAAACAAGACGGAATATGGAGAGAGAAAAACATATGAAGAATAAACATGACAAAGCATATTTACAGAGCCTGATCGATGCCTGCCCGGAGGGCGGCGCTGTGGCTGTGCCGGAGGGGATCTGGGAGAGCGGGCCCCTGCATTTAAAGAGCAATATGACCCTGCAGCTGGAGGCTGGCAGCGTGATTCGGTTCAGCCGCCGGTTTGAGGATTACCTGCCGGTGGTATTTACCAGATGGGAGGGTGTGGAGTGCTATAATTATTCTCCGTTTATTTATGCGAAGGACTGTGAGAATATTACCATCACCGGCCCTGGCTGTCTGGATGGCCAGGGAGACGCCTGGTGGCACTGGAAGAAGCTTCAGCAGAAGGCGGCGGACAGGCTGATCCACGCGGAGAGCCAGGGAATTGCCCCGGAGGAGCGGGTGTTCGGGACAGAGGAGGACGCGCTGCGGCCTTCCTTTATCCAGTTTATCGGCTGCAAAGGGATCCGGCTGGAGGGCTTCACCGTGAAGAACGGGCCGCAGTGGACGGTGCATCCCGTTTACTGCAGCGATGTAACGGTTCGGGGAATCTGTGTGGAGACCGGGGGGCCGAATACGGACGGATTGAATCCGGATTCCTGCAGTCATGTGCTGATTGAGGACTGCACCTTTACCACAGGAGACGACTGCATTGCCATCAATTCCGGGACAAATGAGGACGGCTGGCGGGTAAACCGGCCCTGTGAGGATATTGAGGTGAGAAACTGCATGTTTAAGGGCGGCCATGCGGCCATCGCCATCGGAAGCGGCATGTCCGGCGGTGTGCGGAATGTGCGGATCCACGACTGCCAGATCTGCGGCACAGACAGAGGCATCCGGGTGAAATCCATCCGGGGCCGGGGCGGCTATGTACGCGATGTGGTATTTGAACGGATTTCCATGAGCGGGATCCAGGATGACGCGATTCAGGTAAGCATGAACTACGGCTCCAGCACCTCGGTGCCGGTATCGCAGAAGGCGCCGGAATTCTCACGGCTGACGTTCCGGGATATCAGCTGTACGGATGCCGGCCGGGGGCTTGATCTGTGCGGCCTGCCGGAAAGTCCGGTCCGGGAGCTTGTGATGGAGCGGGTGGACGTAAAGGGGAAAGAGGCGGACAGCGTCAGCTGTGTTGAATAAAAAGAAAAGCTGGAGCTTTAAAAGGTCAGGAGGTGTTTTTATGCAGAAAACAGAGAAACAGTTTCATATCCGCTGCGCCGAGGGAGACGTGGGACGCTACTGCATCCTTCCGGGGGATCCGGGACGGTGCGCGTCCATCGCAGAGTATTTTGACGATGCCAGACTGATTTCCCGGAACCGGGAGTACACGGTTTACACGGGAACGCTGCTGGGGGAAAAGGTGACGGTCTGTTCCACGGGAATCGGCGGCCCTTCCGCGTCCATTGCCATGGAGGAGCTGCATAATATTGGCGCAGATACCTTTATCCGGGTGGGTACCTGCGGCGGGATCGACATTCAGGTAGAGGCGGGAGACGTGGTGCTGGCTTCCGGCGCGGTCCGCTATGAGCACACCAGCCGGGAGTATGCGCCCATCGAGTATCCGGCGGTGCCGAGCTTTGAGGTTCTGACGGCATTGAACCAGGCGGCGGAGCGGCTGGGCAAAAAGCGCCATGTGGGCGTGGTTCAGTGCAAGGACGCCTTTTACGGACAGCATTCCCCGGAGAAGATGCCGGTTTCCTATGAGCTGTTACAGAAATGGGAGGCATGGAAACGGCTGGGCGTGAAGGCCAGCGAGATGGAGTCGGCGGCGCTGTTTGTAGTGGCGGACGCCCTTCGCTGCCGCTGCGGAGCAGTGTTCCATGTGATCTGGAACCAGGAGCGGGAGGCTGCCGGGCTGGATCAGAGGATGACGGAGGATACCTCCGGGGCCATCGAGGTAGGCGTGGAGGCCTTAAAGCTTCTGATTGAGCAGGACAGGAAGAACAGACAATAAGGAGAGAGAAACTATCATGATAAACAGAAAAGAAATTATCAGCAGAGTTGACCATACCCTTCTGGCGCAGACGGCCACCTGGGAGCAGATCCGGCAGATCATCGACGATGCCATCGCTTACGGCACTGCCTCCGTCTGCATCCCGCCGTCCTATGTAAAGCAAGCGGCAGAGTACGCGGCGGGCCGCATGGCTGTCTGCACGGTGATCGGATTTCCCAACGGCTACAACACCACGGCGGTGAAATGCTTTGAGGCAGAGGACGCCATTCGGAATGGGGCTGACGAGATCGACATGGTAATTAACATCGGCTGGGTGAAGGACGGAAAATATGACCAGGTGGAGCAGGAGATCCGGGCGGTAAAGAAGGCCTGCAAAACAAAGCTTCTGAAGGTGATCATTGAGACCTGCCTGCTGACGGATGAGGAGAAAATCGCCATGTGCCATGCAGTGACCAGAGCGGGAGCTGATTATATCAAGACCTCCACCGGCTTTTCCACCGCCGGAGCGACCTTTGCGGATGTGGAGCTGTTTGCGGCTCATGTGGGGCCGGAGGTGAAAATCAAGGCCGCCGGCGGTATTTCCTCCTTTGCGGATGCGGAGCGGTTTATTGAGCTGGGCGCTTCCCGGCTGGGAACCAGCCGGATTGTGAAGCTGGCGAAGGCAGAGGAGAGCAAATAGAGGCGGAAAAGCTGCCGTTTTCCCGGTTTTCATGATATCGGGAAAACGGCGGCTTTCTTTTTGCCTGCAGGCGCAGAGATAAAAAAGGGCAAAACAATCAGGTTACGGCCGCGGAAGCGCGCTCCAGAAGCTGCAGTTCTTTTTTATACGTATCCGGAGAAGAAGTAAAGCAGGCTGTCTGGAAGTTGCAGAAATAATTGAGAGCAGCCTGACGGCAGTTTTCTATGTGGGAGCGCATAAGAACGGCGCTTTTTTCTACGTCCCGGGCAAGGAGACAGTCCAGAATCTCGATATGCTCCCGTCTGGCATCATGGATCTGCAGCTGATTTTGTTTGCTGGAGATGATGATTCGCGTGTTTTCATCAAAAATCTTATGCATCATATCGATGATATAGCGGTTTCCGCAGTGTTCAATAATAAAAAGGTGCATGGCAGTATCAAGACGGAAGGCGTTGGCGATATCCGGAGTCTCCTGCTCAAACTTATTGCGGAAGCTGAGAAGCTCGCTTTCGGGAAGCAGCAGGGCGGCCATCCGGGTAGTAACCGGTTCGATTTCCAGGCGTGTCTGAAAAATCTGGAAAATATCAGGCAGAGAAATATCGGTCACATAAATTCCCTTTTTGGGCATAATACGAACGAAGCCATCCATTTCCAAACGGCTGAGGGCTTCACGGATAGGAGTCCTGCTGAGAGAAAGCTCTGTTGCCAGCTGTGCTTCGTTCAGAATACTTCCGGGGGGATAGATGCAGTTGATTAAACGATCCTTCAGCGTTGAATAAGCAATATTTTTTAAATCTCTGTTTGCGGTTGGAGTGCGAGCTGCCATACCGATTACCTCCTGAAAGATAATCTCCCATTCATATGGGGATTTGAATGCATATATCGGATTTATTATATATGAAAAAAAGATTGAACACAAGAGTCTTTCTAAAATACACAGAAAATAGTCATAATACACAAAAAATATAATGAAATATATGAAATATTATTATTGAATATCAGAAAAAAGTGTTGTATACTTTACGCACATTACAACGACAAAACATGATTATAAGGAGGAAAATCGTATTGGGAGAAAAAACGAATGCATTGAGGGAGGATGTTATTCAGAATGTGAGGCAGACGCTTCCGATTCTCAGCCAGATGAAGGATGAGGCGCTGAGAGAACAGGTGGTGAATGCCTGGGCCTATTCCCTGCAGATTAACGGCTATTCAAAGATTGAGGAAATGCCGGGCTCAGGTATGCCGGAAGCGGCGGCGATAGGGGATCAGTCTCATCATATCCGGGTGGTGGCGCAGAACGCGTTAAGTCTGTATGACAATCTGTGCGAGGTTTATGAGACGGACCTGGGGATCAGCAGGGATATGCTGATTGCCTGCGCGGTTTGTCATGATATTGGCAAGCCGTATGAGTACAACCCGCAGAACCGGGCGCGGTGGTCGCAGAATGTGCATCAGACAGGAATGCCGAATGTGCGCCATCCTGCTTATGGCGTTTATATTGCGATTACGATGGGGCTTCCGGAGGAGATCGTGCATGTGTGTGCCTGCCACTCGCCGGAGGGAAGATTTGTACATCGCAGTGTTTACGCGACGCTGGTTCACTATGCGGATGACGGCTCCTGGTTTTCGCTGGCATCTGCGTTTGACCTGGATATTCCAAAGCTTTAAAACCGGAAACCGTGTGATCAGGAGGCAGCTGCGATGGTAAGAAGAAGTAAGGATAAAAAAGTACAGGTCAATGAGCATAAATTTGGAGGAACAGGCTCCGTGACAGTGCGTCATCTGACAGACAGCCCGGAAGAGCTGTATCAGAAGGGCTCTGTTTTTGCACATTCCACATTGCTTCCGGGGTGCTCCATCGGCTATCACGTGCACCAGGGAGAAGAGGAGGTTTACTATATTTACAGTGGAGAAGGAGAATTTAACGATAACGGAGAGCTTAAGACGGTAGCCGCCGGAGATGTAACGATTACCCGCTCTGGAGAAGGGCATGGACTTAAAAACAGGGGGACGGATCCCCTGGAGTTTATTGCGTTGATAGTGTATGAAGGAGGAATGTGAGAATGAAACGATGGATGGCGTTAGGAATTGCAGCCGCAGCGTCAGCGGCTGTGTGTTCAGGCTGCGGCGGCGGAAATACGGGAGCAGAATCCGCGGGAGAACAGGGATCGGGGAACGACACGGTGACAATCCGCATGGCATGGTGGGGAGGGGAATCCAGAAATGCAAAGATTAATAAGATGCTGGATGCCTTTGAGGCTTCTCATCCTGGAATCAAGGTAGAGCGGGAGTACAATACAGAGACGCAGTTTGTGGAAAAGGTAACCACTCAGGCCGCAGGACAGGATGCGCCGGATGTATTCCAGGCCTCCAGCTTTTATCTGGATGATTTCGTCGCAAGAAAGATGTACATGCCGATGGATGAGCTGGTGGCGTCGGGAAAAATTGATTTATCGAATTTTGATAAGGTGGATATCGAGGCAGGACAGAAAGACGGAAAGCAGTATATCGCTTTATGGGGCCATATTGCCACAGGCATCGTATACAATCAGACGATGTTCGAGGAAGCCGGCGTGGAAATCCCAAAGATGGGATGGACCTGGGACGATTATGCGGAAACCTGCCGGAAGCTTCAGGAGAAGCTGCCGGAGGATACGTGGGCAACGGAAGACGAGGGCGGAGTTTACCGGAATGTAGAGTGCTTTGCTGTGCAGAAGGGAAAGGCATTGTTTGAGGGAAATGCCATCGGTCTCAGCAAGGAGGAGATGACAGACTGGTATAACCGCTGGGAGACGCTTCGGGAAGAAGGAGTATGCCCGCCGGCGTCCATACAGAAGGAGCAGGGAAATAAAAACCTGGAGCAGTCCATGTTTGGCAGGAGAAAGGTGGCGATGTTCAGCACCAGCTCCAATCAGCTGACTAATTTTCAGAATCTTACGGAGGATAAGCTTGGAATCGTCAACTATCCCTGGATTGAGGGCGCTGTGAAGGAAACGCCCATGATTGGCTCAGGACTTGGTATTGCGGCAAACAGCAAGCATCCGGATGAAGCGGCAGAGCTGATTAACTGGATTATCAATGACGATGAGGCGGTTGCCATTTTCTGCGGAGAGCATGGACAGCCGGCGAACAAGAAGGCGCGGGAGGTGGTAGAGCCGCTGGTATCCGACTCTCAGCGGGAAGAATATGCCTATATGGAGGAGATGCAGTCCGCTATCGTTCCATATCCGGCGCAGGCGGCAGGAGCCAACTCAGTCAAAACACTTCTGACAACAGAAAATGAAGCGATTGCCTTTAAGCAGATGAGCACAGAACAGGCGGTAGACGACTTCTTCCAGCAGTCGGGTCAGATCCTGAACCGATGACAGCAGAAGGGAAAGGAAGCAGATATGCAGCGAAAGGGAGAAAAGAGAGCGAAGCAAAAGGCGAAGATAAATCCGGCCTGGGTCTTTTTAACGCCGTGGATCATCGGAATCCTGATATTCAGCGGTATTCCGCTGGTGAGTTCATTGTACCTGTCCTTTACCAACTATTCCTTTGTGGGACTGCCTGAACTGACGGGGCTGCGGAATTACATCAATTTATTTACAAACGACACAAAATTTCTGGACGCAATGCGGGTGACCTGCCTTTATGTTTTGATATCTACGCCGATTGTTCTGGGCTTTGCGCTGCTTTTGGCTGTGCTGCTGAATAAAAATATGCGTGGGATCGGTATGTTCCGGGCGATTTATTACTTACCCTCTCTGATTGGCGGAAGCGTTGCGGTGGCTATTCTGTGGCAGTATATTTTTGGAGAAAGCGGCGCTTTTAATCAATTTATGGCGCATTTTGGATTTCATTTTCCAAGCTGGGTGGGAACGCCGAAATATGCGTTGTGGTCGATTATTTTCCTTAAGATCTGGCAGTTTGGCGCGCCTATGGTGATTTTTCTGTCAGGAATCAAGAATATACCGTCAGATTTGTATGAGGCGGCGTCCATCGACGGGGCGTCCGGATTCAGGCAGTTTATCAGCATTACAATTCCCATGCTGTCGCCGATTATATTTTTTAATACGATCATGCAGATTATCCAGAGCTTTCAGGCCTTTACGCCATCCTACATTATAAGCAACGGAACTGGCGGACCGGTTAATTCCTTATTGTTTTACACGCTTTATATTTATCAGTCGGCATTTGGAAATTTCCAGATGGGATATGCTGCCGCCGCTGCCTGGATTCTTTTGATTTTAATCGCGGCATGTACGGCAGTGGGCTTTTGGATTGCAGATAAGTGTGTATTTTACAACGAATGATGGAGGTGACATCAATGGCCGGTAAGGCAAGGATAAACAAGATTTTGCGGTATGTGATTGTTCTGGTCGGCGCATGGATTATGCTGTATCCGATTTTATGGATGATATCCAGCTCCCTGAAGCCGCTGAATCTGATTTTTAAGGATCTGAGCTTGATTCCGTCCCAGCTTACGCTGGACAACTATATAAAGGGCTGGAAGGGAAGCGGCGGAACCTCCTTCGGAAGATACTATATCAATTCATTTGTGCTGGTGTTTTTTGCTATGGCCGGAAACGCGCTGTCCTGTTCGCTGGCTGCCTTTGCTTTTGCCAGACTTCGGTTTAAGGGGAAGAATATCCTGTTTGGCCTGATGATGGTAACGCTGATGATTCCGCTGCATGTGCTGGTGATTCCTCAGTATATTATGTTTACAAAGCTTCACTGGATGAATACGATTCTTCCGATTGTGGTTCCCAAGTTTTTTGCGACAGACGCATTTTTCATATTCCTGATGGTGCAGTTTATCCGTGGAATCCCGCGTGATCTGGACGAGGCGGCCACCATTGACGGCTGCAGCGTGTACATGCTGTTTGTGAAGATTATTTATCCCCTGATGGTGCCGGCTCTTGTGACAACCCTGATTTTCACCTTCATGTGGACCTGGAATGATTTCTTTACACAGATGCTGTACACCAGCAATGCGGATCATTTTACAGTAACGCTGGCGCTCCGCATGTTTATGGATGCAGAGGAGTCGGCTACGGGATCGTTTTTCGCAATGTCCAGCCTGTCCTTAATTCCGATATTCCTGATGTTTCTGTTTTTCCAGAAATATCTGGTGGAGGGAATTGCTACGACAGGAATCAAATAATTCTCTGTGGCCCGGAAGCCGGAAACAGCTTCCGGGCCATATTTTCTTTTGTGTATCAGCTCATTTCCTCCAGGCGTTTTACCGCCCGCCAGAGGGTTGACCGGCTCACGCCGAGCTTCTGGGCCATCAGACTGCGCCGTCCATGGCAGGAGGCCTCCAGAAGGCGGATTTCCGCCAGGGTCACAAAGCGGCCGCCCAGGAACACGCTGCGGGCGGGGATGGCCGCCGCGGCGGAGGACCGGAGAGAGACAGGGCTGTCTGCGGCGGAAGCATCCGGAGTGAGGCAGGAAGAGCCCGGAGCGGAGGGATTGTCCATAAAGGGAATGATCTGCTCATCGGTTATCCCGCCATTTTCCGGGCTGAAGCAGGACAGACGCAGGCAGAGCGCCTCAAGCTGCAGCAGATTGCCGGGCCAGGGGGCGTCTTTCAGAAGCTGAAGGGCTTCCGGCGTAAAATGGCAGGCTCTGCCATCCGGGGAGAGAAAACGGTTCAGCAGGAAGGCGGCCAAAGCGGGGATGTCCTCACGGCGCTGTGCAAGAGCAGGGAGCGCGATGGACAGGGAGCTGATCCGATAGAAAAGCTTCGGCGGCAGCAGACCTTCCAGCGGACGGCAGGCGGAGGCGATGATCCGGACGTCGGCGGAACAAAGGCGGCCGCTTTTCAGAACAACGGCGCCGTTTTCAAGGAAATCCTCCAGGACAACGGCCATGTGAGGGGAAAGCTGGTCGATATCCCGGATGAAAAGCGTGCCGCCATGGGCGGAAAGAAAATCCTCTTCGTTTAAAAGGGAGGCGGCTTTCTGGAAAAACAGCTCTTCCCGGCGGCCGCTTTCTTTGTGTATGCACCGGGCAAACGTACTCCGGCCGGTTCCCGGCTGTCCAGTCAAAAGAACCGGGGCAGACAGCCGGGCACACAGAAGCGCCGCGGATACCGCCTCCCGGAAGCAGGGAGCGCTTCCGCAAAGCTGGGAAAAATCAGAGACGGAGACGGCGGAAGGCGCTGCAGGCATACTGGGCTGCCACAGCGTCCGGGAGCGGCGCAGTGTGATCAGAAGGCCTCTGCTTGTTCCGTTCACGGCCAGGGGGCGCAGATCCATGACACAGGCCTTCTGCCCGGACAGCTGTTCCTTATGACCGAGAATTTCCTGCCCGGAGAGCAGCGCACGGTTGACAAGCGCGGCGGCTGTTCTGGAAAGAACGGAAAAGCAGGACTTCCCCGTCAGGCTTTTCGGCGGAAGACGAAGCAGACGCTCTGCCTGAGGATTGGACATGGTGACATTGCCCTTTTCATTGATGCTGATCAGTCCGTCGGAAATGGAATTCAGGATCGTCGTCTGTTCCAGAAGCTTCCGTTTCTGGAGCAGAGTGGTTTTCTGCACCTCCAGAGCGCGTTCATAGGTTTCCTTCAGAGAGGATAAGGAGGTTTCCAGAAGTACGCAGTCCAGGCCGGCCTGCAGGGCAAGCTCTCTGGTGTAGACTCCGCCGATGACGACATTTACCTTGTCCTGCTTTGCCTGACGGATATTGGCCTCGATATCCCGGCTGTTTTTTACCGGATAAAAACGAATGGAGCGGTGCAGAAGGGAGAGGAAGGCGCTTACGGAGCGAATGGTATCCTCGATGCCCATATAAGCGATGGAAGAGCCCTCTGTGCCGTATATGGCTCTGGCCTTTTCCACGGACCGGATCAGATCCGCATCGGTGATCGGTATGGTTACAACCGGGACCGGCAGTCTGGCGTTTTTTAAAAGCCTTGCTGTGTTTCCCCGGGCCATGATCACGTCCGTATCCTCCGGAAGTGAATTCCGGGCATACTGGACGGCTTTTTCCATATAGTATTCTGCAATGACCAGCTTCCTGGAGACAGGGAGCTCTTTTTTCAGCTGCTCTCCGCAGCGGGCGATGGATGCTTCAGACGCAATCAGTACGACAGATGACATGGGCGGCCTCCTGTTTCTTCTGGTTTCATAATAATTCAAATATAAAACATAATGAAACAAAATACAACACAAATAAAACAAAAAGACCCGAAAATGGAAGCGGATTTGACGCCTGAAAGAAAGAATTCTACAATGAACAAAAAAGCAGGAGGTATGGGAGATGTTTCCAGTGGATGTAAACGAAAAATTTTCATTTTCAAAGGCGGTGTATTATAATTTTAATCCGGTTCCGGTAAAGAAACCGTGGCGGGACGCTACAGGGGGATTTGGAAATTTTGCCCCTCTGCAGGGCTGGATTTCCATCTATGACGGCGAAGGCGTCTGCGGAGAAACCTTTTGTTCGCTGGGGATTGTAAATAATATTCTGCCGCTGGTGCTGACCGGGGAGACGCGCACGTACCAGGAATGGTATGATTATATTTACTGGAAAATGCGCAATTTCGGATTTCAGAGCGGACAGATTGTCGATCTTGGACAGTTCGATCTGGTGATGCTGGATATTATGGCCAGAAGACGGGGGCTGCCCCTGCATAAATTCCTGGGAGCAAAAAAGGACTGGGCGGCGGCATATAAGGGCGGCGGTTCTCTTTTGTCTGATGATGAGGAGCTGGTGGCGGACATGGTCCGCTATGTGGAGGAAGGCTACCGGACCGTGAAATTCAAGGTGGGAAGCGACTGGGGCAGAAATATGGAGCGCGATGCGCGGCGCATGGAAAAGGTACGGGCCGCCGTGGGGCCGGACATCGAGATTGCCGTAGATGGAAATCAGGTGTGGAATGTGGAGGACGCGCTGAAATTTGCCGATATGATCCGGCCCTTCAGCCCTGCCTGGTATGAGGAGCCGGTCCATTCCCATGATATGAACGGGATCCGGGCGCTCAGGGAGCGGGTGAATATGAAGCTTGGCTATGGAGAATCCATGAGAAACGCCTACGCCTTTGAAACCTATGCGGAGAAGGGCGTAGATCATCTGATGCCCCTGGTGGGACGGATGAGTAAAATGAGCGATCTGCTGAAAATCCGAGATCTGGCCAGGGAAAAGGGCCTGCGGTTTTCCTCCGGCGGAACCGTGTGGCTGAATGCGGCCTTTGGAGCCCTGTACAATGAAGATGAGCTGCTGGAAAATCATGAGCCGATGACGGAGCCCATTGGAGACTGTCTCTCCGTGAAGCCGGAGGAGAGAAACGGGCGCCTGTATCTGCCGGATGTGGAGGGCTGTCCCATAAGGCTGGATCTTGACCGGCTGGAGAGGGAGCGGACGCTGGAGAGTGTCCGGTACTTCTACGCGGATAAGGCGCGGATGAATTTTGCGGTGAGGGCGGCGTACTAAGCCGCCCTGCCGCCGGGGGCTCAGGAGCTGCTGCCGAGCCATTTCCCCTTCCAGGTGTACAGCGCCATCAGCGCCGCGCCGATGGTCCAGGAAACAGGATACAGAATGAAAATGCCGTTGATGGCGGAAAAATGCGGCAGCACTGCCTGAACCCACAGAATACGGAACAGGCACATGGCGATCAGCAGGATATAAGCCATTTATGATAATGTCTCAGTATACCACATATGAAAATGTCCCGGA
>JAUNGW010000211.1 GCA_030524245.1 Eubacteriales bacterium | reverse complement strand
GGGAATGGATACCACCTTCCGAATCTCCGCCAGGCGATCCAGATCAAGCTTCGGCTCTCCCTTGTAGACGCCGTGGGCCGTTCCGATAGCTACCGCCAAAGAGCCTACGCCCGTGCGCTCTACGAATTCCCTGGCCTCCAGCGGATCGGTATAGCCGCCGTTTCCGCCGTCCAGATCATCCTCCTTGCCGCCTACTTTTCCAAGCTCGGCCTCCACCGGCACGCCGGAGGGACTGCAGGCATCCGCCACCGCCTTGGTGAGCGCGATATTCTCCTCAAAGACCTGATGGGAGCCGTCGATCATAATAGAGGTGTATCCCACCCGCAGAGCCCGCATGGCCAGATCGAAGCTATCGCCGTGATCAAGGTGCAGACACACCGGGATCGAAGCCCGCTTCGCCGCCGCCTTCACATTGGCCAGGTACATCTCAAGTCCCGCATATTTGATGGTAGATGGGGTGGTCTGCATCATCACCGGAGCGCGCAGCTCCTCCGCCGCCGCGATGACAGCCATAACCATTTCCATATTCTCCACGTTGAAGGCACCTACGGCGTAACCGCCTTTTTGTGCGTCTAAGAGCATCTCTTTCGCTGTTACAAATGACATATCCGTCTCCTCCTTAATCTTAATCTTTTCTAGCGCTATTATAGCCTTTTTCCCCGGAAAGCGCAACGAAAATCCATCCTGCCTCCATGGGATTTTTCCCCGTGCGTGTTTATGTCCGGATACGGAAGGTCTCGGGGGCCATACGGTACACCAGCACGCAGGCGATGACGCTGTAGGCCGCGCAGAATACGATCATCAGAAGGCCGAATACCTGCGTGGACATTTCCATGCGCATGATCCACCAGCAGACGAGATAGGTGAGCGTAAGCGCGATCCGGTACGTGCCGCTTTTGAGCTCCGCGCCCAGGGTATAGGGCTGCAGAAGATAATAAAGCGTCAGGTAATGCACGGAGAAAAAGACGCTCATGCAGAGGATGGACACGATGAGCACCGCGTAGTTCCAGGGATTGTCCGTGCCGCCGCTTATCAGAAGGAGGGCCGCCAGGCCGAAGCCTATGACCGCCGCCGGAAGGAGATTGATCTTCACAAGCTCCCGCAGGCGAATCCGGAAGAGGGCCAGAATCCTGCCCGGTTCTTTATAGAAGGAATAGGTCATCAGGCTGCTGTCGCAGTTGACGAACAGTACCTGCGTAAATCCTGTTCCCCGGTTGATCAGATACATGATAAACACGAAAAACGGCAAAAACCGAAGGGTAAACATATTGATCTCCTGTCGGGCCGTTGGAATCCAAAGGCAGAGCAGGATCCCCGCAAACGTCAGGATCAGGCAGACCGCGGCGATGCGCTTCGCGGATTTCCAGAGAATTTTCTGATGCCTCTTGATAAAAAGCTCGTTGAGATATTCAAAGCCCTTCCTGCTGCTTGTAATTCCCGTATCCTGGGAAATGGCCTTCTCTCCCATGACGCGCATGGCCTTCGTCTGGACGGAGACGCTTTTGTCCATCTGATCCATGGAATCCCCAAGAAGCTCCTGATACAGCTCCCGGTAGAAGGGGAAACGCAGGATTTTCACGAGGGAGACCGCGCCCAGGGGCAAAGCGAGGATCATGAGCACGAGGCTTACATACGCGGGCAGATAAACGCCAAGCTCCGGCAGGCCGAAGGCCGCCGCCAGCATAACCGCCATCCGTATCCAGTAGAACGCTCCCGCCTTATTTTCATTGGGGGCCTTCCGGGTTTTCTCATATTTGCGAAGCTCCAGAGCCGCCGCGAAAAGCTTCATGCCCACGGCGAAGAAGGGCAGAAGCAGGCACTGCCAGAGCGCAAGACCCGCCCGTCCTCCAAAAAACGGGCAGAACAGGAGGTAGCCCAGAAGCAGCTCCCCCATGGCGAAGCCATAATCCGTAAGCGTGCGGACGCGGGCGTCCATGCGAAGCAGGATCAGGGCGTAATACTTGTCCTTCGACGGATCAAACATATAGGTGTTCACATAGGCCCCAAGCCAGGTGCACAAAAGCATCTGGTACAGGAATACCGCGTCTCTTTGCTCCCCGTAACGCCCGGAGACCAGAAACAGGACGCCGAGACACAGCGCCTTTCCGAGAAAGGCGGCGGAGAGCTCCCAGAGCCCGGCTATGAGATTGGCGAAAATTTTGAGTCCCCGCTCCTGATAGAGCGTATCCGGCAAAAGCCTTTTCACCAGAGGGATCTGCTTCAGGGCGTAGAGCACGTTATTTACCAGACAGGCGTTTCTGAGGGCAAAGGA
>JAUNGW010000040.1 GCA_030524245.1 Eubacteriales bacterium | reverse complement strand
CCGTTTTTCAAAGAAAAACGAGCGGATTGCGAATGTTTTGAGGATTGCGGGAGCGCAAAGCGCGGAGCAATCTGGTATCATTGAGGTCAAAAGGTCAAAAAATCCTGTGCAAGCTTGCTTGCAAAAGGATTTTATAATGTTTAAGAACAGGCGCGCGCGCCGGGGAAGATGCAGGTGACGGAATGAAAAGATGGAAGATGGCGGGGCTTTTGCTGGCGGCAGTGGCCGCGGCAGGGCTTTTATGGGGCTGCGGGACGAAAAAGGCGTCCCTGACGGCTTACGATAAGCAGTATCTGGAGTATTTTGATACGATTACCAGCGTGACTATTTACGCGGAAAGCCAGGAGCAGTTTGACCGGTGGGAGGAGCTGCTTCAGGAAAAGCTGGAGTATTACCACCGGCTGTTTGATATTTACAATACCTACGACGGCATGAACAATGTAAAAACGATCAACGATCAGGCGGGGCTTTCGCCGGTAAAGGTGGACAGGGAGCTTTTGGAGCTTCTGGAGCTTTCCGTGAAGGAATATGAGGAGACGGACGGAGCCTTTGATGTGGCCATGGGAAGCGTACTGTCCATCTGGCATGACTATCGGGAGGCCGCGTCGGAAAATGGCCGGGCGGCGGTTCCGGCGCAGGAGGAGCTGCTGACCGCGGCGGAGCACATGGATATAAACAGGATGGTGATTGACCGGCAGGCATCCACGGTGTATCTTGAGGATCCGGACATGAGCCTGGATGTGGGCGCTGTGGCCAAGGGCTACGCGGGAAAGCGGCTGGGCGAAATCCTTCGTCAGGAGGGTGTGACAAGCGCCCTTATCAGTCTCGGCGGCAACGTGGTGACCATCGGCACAAAGGCGGATGGAGAACCCTGGCGGGTAGGCGTGCAGAATCCGGATACCTCGGCGGCGCGTCCCTATGTTCATGTGGTGGACCTGACGGATATGTGCCTTGTGACCAGCGGAACCTACCAGCGGTATTACGAGGTGGACGGGGTGAGGTATCATCACATTATCAATCCGGAGACTCTGATGCCCTGGGATGAATACCAGTCGGTAACAATTCTGACGCCGGACAGCGCCGTGGCGGACGCCCTGTCCACAGCCGTATTCAACATGGAACTGGAGAAGGGCATGGCGCTGATCGAGAGTCTGGACAATACAGAGGCTCTGTGGATTCTGGCGGACGGAAGCGAGCGGGAAAGCTCAGGATTTCAAAAATATATGGAAGAATAGGCGGCGGGAGGATAATCGTCAATGGAACACCAAAGAAGCGGACATGCGGGCAGCAGAGTGATGCTGCTTTTGACGGCTCTGATCTGGGGCGTGGCCTTTGTGGCCCAGAGCGAGGGGATGAATTATGTGGGAGGCTTCACCTTCAACTGCAGCCGGTTTTTGATCGGCGGACTGGTGCTGATTCCCTGTATATTCCTTTTGAAGCGATGGAATAAAGCTGCGGATGGTGAGAACCCGGCGGAGGCCGGAGAATATCAGACGAAGAAATCAGGACGCCGCATGGCGGTGGCGGGCGGTGTCTGCTGCGGTATTTTTATCTGCATCGGAAGCTCTCTGCAGCAGTTTGGCATTGCGCAGACCACAGTGGGAAAGGCTGGCTTTATTACGGCTCTTTATATTGTGATTGTGCCGGTGCTGGGGCTGTTTCTGAAGAAGTCCGTGGGACTTCATATCTGGATCAGCGTGGCCATTGCTGCAGCAGGCATGTATCTTCTCTGCGTGACAGAGGGATTTTCCATCGGAAAAGGAGATTTCCTTGTGTTTTTGGGAGCCCTTGGATTTTCCGTGCATATTCTGGTGATCGACTACTTTTCGCCCAGAGCGGACGGCGTGGTGATCTCCTGCATCCAGTTTTTTACGGCGGGTGTGATCTCGGGAGTTTTCATGCTGATTTTTGAAAAACCGTCACTGCAGGCGGTGGCGGCGGCCTGGGCTCCTGTGCTCTATGCCGGCGTATTATCCTGCGGCGTGGCTTATACCATGCAGGTGGTGGCTCAGAAGTATGTGGAGCCCACGGTTGCTTCTCTGATTTTGAGCCTGGAATCGGTGTTTTCCCTGCTGGCGGGCTGGGTGCTTCTGGGCCAGCGTCTGTCGGCCAGGGAGTTGTCTGGATGTGTGCTGGTGTTTGCGGCTATTATTCTGGCGCAGCTTCCGGTGAAGGAAAAAATATCCTGAATATTGCAAAAAAAGAATCCTGCGCTCAGGATTCTTTTTTGTCAGTATCGGTGAAGCAGATATTTATTATTTCTGGTTCTTTTTCTCCAGCTCCAGCATCTTCATGGCGCGAACCTTTAACGGCAGGCCGAACAGGGTGATGAAGCCGTCGGCATCGTGGTGGTCGTACAGATCACCGGTGGTGAAGGATGCCAGGGATTCGCTGTATAAGGAGTAGGGAGAGGTGGTGCCGGCCTTGATGATATTGCCCTTGTAGAGCTTAAACTTTACTTCGCCGGTTACATACTCCTGGGTGGACTCGACGAATGCCTGCAGAGCCTGGCGCAGCGGAGTGAACCACTTGCCCTCATACACAACCTGAGCCAGCTTGTTGCCGATATCCTTTTTCATCTCCATGGTGGCGCGGTCCAGAACAAGCTCCTCCAGCTGCTCGTGAGCCTCCATCAGGATGGTTCCGCCGGGGGTCTCATAAACGCCGCGGGACTTCATGCCTACCACGCGGTTCTCCACAATGTCAACGATGCCGATGCCGTGCTTGCCGCCCAGGGCGTTTAACTTGCGGATAATATCGGAAACCTTCATCTTCTCGCCGTTTACGCTGGTGGGAATGCCCTTTTCAAAGGTCATGGTCACGTACTCCGCCTTGTCCGGAGCCTTCTCCGGGGATACGCTTAAAACGAGAAGGTCATCGTAGTTTGGCTCATTTTCCGGATTCTCCAGCTCCAGGCCCTCATGGCTGATATGCCAGATGTTCCGGTCGCGGCTGTAGCTGTGGCTGGCGTCAAAGGGCAGGTCGATGCCGTGGGCCTTGCAGTAGGCCAGCTCGTCCTCGCGGGACTGCAGCGTCCATACGTCGGTCATACGCCAGGGAGCGATGATCTTCAGGTCCGGGGCCAGCGCCTTGATGCCCAGCTCAAAACGGATCTGGTCGTTGCCCTTTCCGGTGGCGCCGTGGCAGATGGCGGAGGCGCCTTCCTTCCTTGCGATTTCTACCAGGCGCTTTGCGATGGCCGGACGGGCCATGGAGGTGCCGAGCAGGTACTTGTTCTCGTAAACAGCGTTGGCCTGTACGCAGGGAACGATGTAGTTGTCGCAGAAATCATCGGTAAGATCTTCGATATAAAGCTTGGAAGCGCCGGAAAGCCTTGCCCGCTCATCCAGTCCGTCCAGCTCGTCCTCCTGTCCGCAGTCGATGCAGCAGCATACAACCTCGTAATCAAAATTTTCCTTCAGCCACGGGATGATGGTGGTGGTGTCCAGACCGCCGGAATAAGCCAATATAACCTTCTCTTTCATATTCAAGTGTCCTCCTTTTACTGCAAATTCCGTATTTTTATGGGGAATTCCAGGTGCTTTTAAAATTGACTTCATAAATATACAACAATTCCGAAGATAATGCAAGGGGAAAATGATTTTTTTTAAAAAAATAACTTGCATAATATGTTTTATAGATGTATAATTATGAAAACTCAAAAAATGCTTTTCATTCTGCGGGAAACTTACTATAATGAAAGCACTGGTATGAAATAAACGGGAGAGGATGAAAAAATATGATAAAAGCTGGAATTATCGGAGCGACCGGATATGCGGGAGCGGAGCTGGTGCGCCTTTTGCTGCAGCGGGAGGACGTGGAGATTGTATGGTACGGCTCAAGAAGCTATGTGGGAGAGGATTTTGCCTCCATATACAGAAACGTGGCCCATCAGGTACAGGAGCCCTGCAGGGACGATGACATGGCGGCGCTTTCGGAGCTGGCGGACGTGATCTTTACAGCTACGCCCCAGGGCTTCTGCGCCTCCCAGGTGACGGAGGATATTTTAAAGAAGACGAAGGTGATCGATTTAAGCGCGGATTTCAGAATTAAGGACGTGGATATCTATGAGCAGTGGTATAAGCTGAAGCATCCTTCGCCTCAGTTTATCCAGGAGGCGGTGTACGGACTTCCGGAGGTAAACCGGGAGAAGATCAAAGGCGCCAGGCTGATCGCCAATCCGGGCTGCTATCCGACCTGCTCCTTCCTGACGCTGTACCCCATGGTGAAGGAAGGACTCATCGACACGGATACCGTGATCATTGACGCGAAATCCGGAACCTCCGGAGCAGGACGCAGCGCCAAGGTGCCGAGCCTGTACTGCGAGGTCAACGAGAGCATGAAGCCCTACGGAGTCGCCTCCCACCGGCATACGCCGGAGATTGAGGAGCAGCTGTCCTATGCGGCGGGAAAGCCGGTGACCATCAGCTTTACCCCTCATCTGGTGCCGATGAACAGAGGCATTCTCGTGACGGCCTATGCCTCTCTGAAGAAAACGGTGACGGCAGACGAGGTGAAGGCGGTCTACGACAAATATTATGAAAAGGAATATTTCGTCCGGGTGATGAAGCCGGGGGACGTGCCCCAGACCCGCTGGGTGGAGGGCAGCAACTTTGCGGATATCGCATTTCAGCTGGATCCGCGGACAAACCGCATCGTGATGATGGGGGCCATTGACAATATGGTCAAGGGAGCGGCCGGACAGGCCATGCAGAATATGAACCTGATGTTCGGACTGCCGGAGAATACGGGACTGAAGCAGATCCCCGTATTCCCGTAGCCGTCAGGCCGGCGCGGAACCCTTGACAGAAAGAAGGAAATAACGGGCATGGCAGGAACCATGAGTATTCTTGTCCGGGAGATGACGGCGGACGATTATGATAAGGTTTATGAGCTCTGGATGCAGATATCCGGCTTTGGGATCCGTTCCATTGACGATTCCAGAGAAGGGGTGGAGCGGTTTTTAAGGCGCAATCCGACCACCAGTGTGGTGGCGGTGCAGAACGGCAGGATTGTGGGCTCCGTGCTCTGCGGACATGACGGGCGGACCGGATATTTTTACCATGTGTGCGTGGCCGGGGACTACAGGAACCGCGGCGTGGGCCACAGGATGGTTCATTTCGCCATGCGGGCCCTGCAGGCGGAGGGCATCAACAAGGTCAGCCTGGTGGCCTTCAAAACAAACGCCACAGGAAATGAATTCTGGCACAACGTGGGATGGACCAGACGGGATGATTTCAACTATTACGATTTTGTCCTCAACGAGGAAAATATTACGAGATTTAATCAGTAAAGGAGCGGGACAGTGATGATGAAGCAGATCGAGGGCGGTGTGACAGCCGCGATGGGATTTTTCGCGGCATCCACAGCGGCAGGCATCAAATATAAAGACAGGAAGGATATGGCCATGATCTACAGCCAGGTTCCCTGCCGGGCGGCGGGGACCTTCACCACAAACCTGGTGAAGGCGGCGCCGGTTAAGTGGGATCAGCGGATTGTGAAGGAGACGGGGACGGCCCAGGCGGTTGTGATCAACGCAGGCATTGCCAACGCCTGCACCGGCGCGGAGGGCTACGGCTACTGCCTGGAGACGGCCAGGGCTGCGGCAGAGTGCCTGAAGGTGCCGGAGGACAGCGTTCTCGTTGCCTCCACCGGCGTGATCGGAATGCAGCTTCCCATGGAAAAGCTGAAGGCAGGTATCGCGGCCATGGCTCCGGAGCTTTCAGATACCCTGGAAAGCGGCACGGCGGCGGCGAAGGCCATTATGACCACCGATACGAAGAAGAAGGAGGTGGCCGTGCAGTTTGAGGCAGGCGGCAGAACCGTGACTGTAGGCGGCATGTGCAAGGGCTCCGGCATGATTCACCCCAACATGTGCACCATGCTTTCCTTTGTGACCACGGATCTTGCCATTTCCGCGGAGCTTCTGCAGGAGGCCTTAAGCGAGGATATTAAGGATACCTACAACATGATTTCCGTGGATGGAGATACCTCCACCAACGATACGGTGCTGCTTCTGGCAAACGGCCAGGCGGGAAATGCGGAGATTACTGAGAAGAACGAGGACTACAGGGCGTTCTGCCAGGCGCTGAATCTGGTAAATGAGACGCTGGCAAAGAAGATGGCCGGAGACGGAGAGGGCTGCACGGCCCTGTTTGAGGTAAAGATCATCGGCGCGGAAAATAAGGCGCAGGCAGTGACCCTGGCAAAATCTGTCATCACCTCCAGCCTGACGAAGGCCGCCATTTTCGGCCATGACGCCAACTGGGGACGGATTCTCTGCGCCATGGGCTATTCCGGCGCACAGTTTGATCCGGAGCAGGTGGATCTGTACTTTGAGAGCGCCGTGGGAAAGCTGAAAATCATTGAAAACGGCGTGGCCCTGGATTACAGCGAGGAGGAGGCCACAAGGATTCTCTCAGAGCCGGAGGTAACCGCCGTTGCCGATGTGAAGATGGGAGACGCGTCAGCCACAGCCTGGGGCTGCGATCTGACCTTTGACTATGTGAAGATCAACGCGGATTACCGCTCTTAAGAAACGCAGGGAACAGTGAGGAGAATGGTTTATGAAAGAGCATGAAGACAGTATGGAAATGAACGAGATGGACAAGGCCAGGGTTCTGATCGAGGCCCTTCCCTATATTCAGAAATTCAACCGCAAGATTATTGTGGTGAAGTACGGCGGCAGCGCCATGGTGGACGAGCAGTTAAAGCGCCAGGTGATTCAGGACGTGGTTCTCTTAAAGCTGGTGGGCTTTAAGCCGATCATCGTCCACGGAGGCGGCAAGGAGATCAGCCGCTGGGTGAATAAGGTGGGGATGGAGCCTCACTTTGTCAACGGCCTGAGGGTAACGGACGGGGAGACCATGGAGATCGCGGAGATGGTGCTTAACAAGGTCAACAAAAGCCTGGTGCAGCTGGCCAATGAGCTGGGCATCAAGGCGGTGGGCATCAGCGGTAAGGACGGCATGATGCTTAAATGTGAGAAGAAGCTGTCCGGCGGCCAGGATATCGGCTTTGTGGGCAATGTGACCGAGGTGGATCCGAAGGTGATTTATGACCTGCTGGAAAAGGATTTCCTGCCGGTGATCTGCCCCATCGGCTTTGACAGCCATTTCCAGAGCTACAATATCAACGCGGACGACGCGGCCTGCGCCATTGCCAGAGCGGTGAAGGCGGAGAAGCTGGCGTTTTTGACAGACGTGGAAGGCGTGTACCGGAACTTCGAGGACAAGAGCAGCCTGATTTCCGAGATGACCGTGGACGACGCCAGAGCCTTTGTTTCCGGCGGCGGCCTGGGCGGCGGCATGCTGCCGAAGCTGCAGAACTGTGTGGACGCCATTGAAAACGGCGTATCCCGGGTGCATATCCTGGATGGCCGGATGCCCCACTGCCTGCTTCTGGAAATTTTCACCAACCGCGGCATTGGAACCGTGATGTTTGCCAACGGCGCGGAGCGCTACCACCATGAGGAGGCATGATGATGAACAAGCAGCAGTATATTGACCGTGCGGAGCACGCGTTATATAAGATTTACAACCGGTTTCCGGTGGTGTTTGACCGGGGAGAGGGCGTCCGCCTTTATGACACCGACGGCAGCGAATATCTGGATTTCGGCGCGGGGATTGCGGTTATGGGCTTAGGCTACGGCTGCCGGGAGCTTAACGAGGCAGTCAAGGACCAGGTTGACAAGCTCTGCCACACCTCCAATCTCTTTTACAATGAGCCGGCCATTTCGGCGGCGGAGAAGCTTCTGGCGGTCTCCGGGATGGACAAGGTGTTCTTCACCAACAGCGGCACAGAGGCGGTGGAGGGCGCGCTGAAGGTGGCGAAGCGGTATACCTTCAATAAGGAGATGGGCCAGGACTATGAGATCATTGCCATGAAGCACTCCTTCCACGGGCGCAGCCTGGGAGCCCTGTCCGTGACGGGCAACGACCATTATCAGGAGCCCTTTGCGCCGCTGATTCCCAATATCCGGTTTGCCCGGTTCAATGATCTGGACAGCGTGAAGGCATTGTTTAACGAAAAAACCTGTGCGGTGATTATGGAGACAATTCAGGGCGAGGGCGGCATTTATCCGGCCACAGAGGAGTTTATCCAGGGCGTGCGCACACTCTGCGACGAGCATGACGCTTTGCTTATTCTGGATGAGATCCAGTGCGGCATGGGCCGAAGCGGAGAGATGTTTGCATGGCAGGCATACGGCGTGAAGCCGGATGTGATGACTGTGGCCAAGGCCCTTGGAAACGGCGTTCCCATCGGAGCCTTCCTTGCCTGCGGCAGGGCCTCCGCAGCCATGGAGCCGGGAGATCACGGAACCACCTACGGAGGAAATCCGCTGGTATGCGCGGCGGCAGACAAGGTGCTGGAGCTGTTTGAGGAGAAACGGATCACAGAGCATGTGAAGGAAATCGGAGCCTATCTGTGGCAGGAGCTGGAGAAGCTTTCCGCCCGCTGCGACGGAATCACCGCCCACAGAGGCCGCGGCCTGATCCAGGGCCTGGAGTTTTCCACCCCGGTGGGGCCGGTGGTGTCAAACGCCCTTCTGGAGCAGAAGCTGGTGCTGATCAGCGCAGGCAGCCAGGTGATCCGGTTTGTTCCGCCGCTGGTGATTGAGAAGGCGGATGTGGATGAGATGATCGGAAAGCTGGAGCGGGCCATCCAGGAAGTGAAGCGGTCTGTGGCGGAAGCATAAGACAAAAGAAACGGTTCAGGATGGCATAAAAAGAGCCCCTCAATAAGCATCGCCTGTAAGCTTATTGGGGGGCTTGTCTTTTATATCTTACTTTGCTGCGGCAGTCTCCTCAGCGGGAAGCTCGGAGGTGCAGTGCGGGCAGCGGGTCGCGTCCTTGTCGATGGTGGTCTTACAGAACGGACAGGTCTTCTCGTGAGGCTCCGGAGCCGGCGCGGGCTTTCTGTACAGAGCGTTTAACTGACGGATCACGATGAATACCACGAAGGCCATGATCAGGAAGTTGATCAGCTCGGTGATGAAAAGTCCGTATGCCAGGACAGATCCGCCAGCCTCCTGAGCGGCGGACAGGGTAGCATAGTGCTCGCCGTTTAAAGAGAGGAACATATTGCTGAAATCGATCTTTCCTGTGAACAGAGTCAGCAGAGGCATCACGATGTTGTTTACCAGAGAGGTAACCAGTCCGTTGAATGCGCCGCCGATGATAACACCAATGGCCAGATCAAGCATGTTGCCCTTTAAGGCAAAGTCCTGAAATTCTTTTAAGATTTTTTTCATAACTATCTCCTGAAAAATTAATAAAGTTTACACAACGGTAACAGTATTCAGTATAGAAGCCCAGCAAAAAAATGTCAATCTCTGTTGAGAAAATGCCTCCTATGATTATGCTCATAAATGCGCAGAAATGGCATAAAAGCAGCGGAAAAGCCGAAAGGATACCGGGGCGGGCGGCAGGGGGCTGTTTCCATCCGCCGCAGAATATGCTATAATGGGAACACTTAGGAGCATGGGGTCTGAACTGAAAGGAGAAGAGATATGACAGTGGAGAAATGGGGGCTTTCTTACGATCCGGAGTATGCAAGGACGGATGACAGCTGCCGGTATATGGCAGAGATACACCAGATGGCAGTGACGGGGAAACCGATTATCGAGGCCATGGGAACACAGATGCCCATGCCTGGCTGGGACGACATTCTGATTCTCGGAGCTCAGCTGAATCCACCGCCGCTGCTGGAGCATGAGGAGGTGGACACAGCCACGGTGATCGGCCGCCGGGCCAGACGTCCCATGACGCTGAAAAATCCGGTATATGTTTCCCATATGTCCTTTGGCGCCCTGTCCAGGGAGCTGAAGGTGGCCCTTGCCATGGGTACGGCCATGGCGGGCAGCGCCATGTGCAGCGGAGAGGGCGGGATCCTGCCGGAGGAGATGGCTGCGGCGGATAAGTATATATTCGAGTACGTGCCGAACCGCTACAGCGTGACGCCGGAGAATCTGCTGAACGCGGACGCCATTGAGATCAAGATCGGGCAGGGAACAAAGCCGGGGATGGGAGGACATCTGCCCGGGGAGAAGGTGACGCCGGAGATCGCGCGGATCAGGAACAAGCCGCTGGGGAAGGATGTGATCAGCCCATCCAGGTTTGAGGATATCCGGACGAAAGAGGATTTGAAGGAGCTGGTGGATATGCTCAGGGCCGCGTCGGACGGACGCCCCATCGGAATCAAGCTTGCGGCAGGCCGGATTGAGCGGGATCTGGAGTACTGCGTGTTTGCGGAGCCGGATTTTATTACCATCGACGGACGGGGCGGAGCCACCGGCGCCAGTCCGAAGCTGGTGAGGGATTCCACCAGCGTGCCAACCATCTACGCCCTGCACCGGGCCAGGAAGTATCTGGACAGCGCCGGCGCGGACATTCAGCTGGTGATCACAGGCGGCCTGCGGGTGTCCTCTGATTTTGCCAAGGCTCTGGCCATGGGTGCAGACGCGGTGGCAGTGGCCTCTGCGGCCATGATGGCCGCCGCCTGCCAGCAGTACAGGATCTGCGGCAGCGGCAGATGTCCGGTGGGAGCGGCCACCCAGGATAAGGAGCTGCGCAGCCGGCTTCAGGTGGACGCGGCTGCAAAGCGCGTGGCCAATTTCCTGAACTGCTCTTTGGAGGAGTTAAAGACCTTTGCACGGATTACGGGTCATTCCTGTGTCCATGACCTGAATGTGGACGATCTGTGCACCATCAGCCGGGAGATTTCGGAGTTTACCAATATCCCGCATGCATAAGAAGATAAGAAGGAGAGCATAGGATGACAGAAAAACAGACAATCGGCCAGTGGCTGGATACCCTGGCCTCGAAGGCTCCGGTGCCGGGAGGCGGCGGCGCATCCGCGCTGGCGGGGGCGCTGGCGGCGGCCCTGGGCCGGATGGTGGCGAATTTAACCGTTGGAAAGAAGCGGTACGCAGACGTGGAGCAGGAGATGCAGGCAGCGCTGGCGGTTCTGGCGGCGCTTCAGGAGGAGCTTTCGGGGCTGGCGGATGAGGATGCCAGAGTGTTTGCGCCGCTGGCCGCTGCCTATGGTCTGCCGTCTCAGACAGAGGAGGAGAAGGCCAGGAAGGATAAGGTTATGGAGGAGAATCTCCTGGCAGCCAGCCTGGTTCCCTTAAAAATCACGGAAAGAGCCCTGGAGGTGCTGCGGCTCCTGGAGGGCCTGGAAGAAAAGGGCAGCAGGATGGCCGTGTCCGATGTGGGCGTGGGCGCCCAGATGGCGAGGGCAGCGGCAGCCGGTGCGGTGATGAATGTTTACATCAATACAAAATCCATGAAAAACAGAGAGCAGGCAGAGCTGTTAAATGCCAGGGCAGAGGCGGCAGTCCGGGAGTCGGAGCATCTCGCGGACCGGATTTATGGCCGTGTGCTGGAAAAGCTCCGCTAGAAAAGGAGAGACAGATGCAGGTGTTAAAAGGGGCAGAGGTGTCTGCCAGAATAAAGGAACAGGTACAGGAGTACCTTTCCGGAGAAAAAACTGCGCCGAAGCTGGCGATTGTCCGCGTGGGAGAGCGGCCGGATGATTTGTCCTACGAGCGCGGCGCGGTGAAAAGGATGGAGGCCTTTGGCCTGCGGGTGCAGACCTGCGCCTTCCCGGCGGATATTTCCCATGAGGAATTTATGGAAGCCTTTTCCAGAATCAATGACGATGCGGATGTGACGGGGATTCTGCTTCTGCGGCCCCTGCCCCGCAGCATCAGGGAGCGGGAGGTGGAGGCGCTGATCCGTCCGGAGAAGGATCTGGACGGGATATCGCCGGTGAATATCGCGAAGGTATTTTCCGGTGACGAGACGGGCTTTGCGCCCTGTACGGCGGAGGCGGTGATCGAAGTGCTGAAGGCATATGAGATTCCCATTGCCGGAAAGAGGGTGACGGTGGTAGGCCGCAGCATGGTGGTGGGAAAGCCCCTGTCCATGCTGCTGCTGAAGGAGAATGCAACGGTGACCATCTGCCATACCAGGACGGCGGATCTGCCGGGAACCTGTCGGCAGGCTGAGATTTTAGTGGCGGCCGCGGGGCGGGCAAGGATGCTGGACGCGGCTTACGTGGGCCAGGACGCGGTGGTTATGGACGTGGGCATCAATGTGGACGGGAACGGAAAGCTCTGCGGGGACGTGGATTTTGATTCCGCGTCAGAGAAGGCCTCGGCCATCACGCCGGTGCCGGGCGGGATCGGCGCTGTCACCACGGCGGTGCTGGCCAAGCATCTTGTACAGGCGGCCCGGAGGCAAAAACAGACAGAAGGGTGAGAAGGGCAGAATGAATATCAGAGCGTCCAGGCAGGAGGATCTGCCGGAGATCATGAAGCTTTATGAGGAAGCAAGGCAGTTTATGCGGGAGAACGGCAATCCGGGACAGTGGGGAAGCGTCTATCCGCAGAGAGAGCTGATTCTGGAGGATATAGAGGCGGGAAATCATTATATCTGCGAGGAGGACGGCCGGATATTAGGCACGTTTTATTTTGCACAGGAAGAGGATCCGGATTACCGGGAGATCTATGAGGGAAGCTGGATTGGAACAGGGCCTTACGGCGTCATGCACCGGGTGGCCGCGCCGGGCAGAAAAAAGGGCGTGGCCAGCTTCTGCGTCCGGTGGTGCGTGGAGAAAAGCGGCGGCGATCTGCGGATCGATACCCACGAGGACAACCTGCCCATGCAGGGAATGTTAAAGAAAAACGGCTTTGTGCGCTGCGGGATTATTCATCCGCAGTACGGAGGAGACAGGATCGCGTTTGAAAAGATTGTGAAAAATCCCGACTTTTGTGGAAAAAACGGATGAGATATGGTATCATGAGAACACGTCCATAGCGGATGAAACACGGGGTTACAGGCGAGAGGAGGCAGGCGATTATGAGTAAGGTGATTACAATCAGCCGTGAGTTTGGCAGCGGCGGCCGCGAGGTGGGGTTCCGTCTTTCGGAGAAGCTGGGGATTCCCTTTTATGACAAGGAGATTATCTCCATGGCTGCGGAGCAGAGCAACATTGCCGAGGATATATTCCAGGCCAACGACGAGGTGATCGGCAGGAAGGAGAGACAGCTCCACGAATATGTGTCTCTGAATCCGTTTTCTCCTCTGTATGAGATTCCGGTGTCGGATCAGATTTTTATGGCCCAGTCCCAGATGATCAAAAAGATCGCCATGTCCGGTCCCTGCGTGATTATCGGCAGATGCTCGGATATTATTGTGGAGGACGGCTTTCACGTATTCGTCTGCGCCGGCATGAAGAAGCGGGTGGAGCGGATGCAGCGGCTGGAGCCGGGAGAGAGCGCCAGAAGCCTGGAGACCAGGATGCGGGAGATTGACAAGAAGCGGCGGGATTACTACCAGTATTACAGCGGCAACGAGTGGGGCAACCCGCGCAACTACGATCTGTGCTTAAACAGCGGCAGGCTGGGGATCAGCCGCTGCGTGGACATGATTATCGAGTGCATGAAGCTGGAAGAATAAAAAGAAAGCGCCATGGCTGAGGGTTTGCAGTCATGGCGCTTCCTTTTTATGTTTATGCATGATTACAGGCCGGGGTGATAATTTTCCCGTAGAAGCGCAAGCTCTCTTCCATAGCCCTCCAGCTCGTTCGGAGTCTCCAGATAGAAGGGCAGATGGCAGAGGGCCGGATGGTTGATCACGCGGATCAGGGCATCCTTGCCGATGAAGCCCTCTCCGATTTTTGCGTGCCGGTCCTTGTGGGCGCCCAGGGGATTCTGGCTGTCGTTCAAGTGGATGGCCCTCAGCCGGGAAAGGCCGATGATCCGGTCGAATTCCTCCACTACCTGATCCAGATGCTCCACAATATCGTAGCCGCCGTCCCAGACATGGCAGGTGTCCAGGCAGACGCCCATGTGGGAGGAAAGCTCCACCTGATCCAGGATCGCCCGAAGCTCTTCAAAGCGGCCGCCGATCTCGCTTCCCTTTCCCGCCATGGTTTCCAGAAGCACGGTGGTGGACTGCTCCGGCTTTAAGATCCGGTTCAGCATTCCGGCTATAAATCCGATGCCGGCTTCCGCGCCCTGTCCCACATGACAGCCGGGATGGAAGTTATAGCAGTTTCCCGGCGTGTACTCCATGCGGAGCAGATCGTCGGCCATGGTGCGCTCCGCAAAATCCCGCAGCTTCGGATCCGCGGAGCAGGCGTTTAAGGTGTAGGGGGCGTGGGCCAGGATCCTTTCGATTCCGTGGCCCGCCGCAAAGGCCAGAAAGGCCTCCACATCCGCCGGTTTTATGGCTTTGGCATTGCCTCCTCTTGGGTTGCGGGTGAAAAACTGGAAGATATTGGCATTTATTTTCACAGCGTCCTTCCCCATGGCCAGATAGCCTTTGGAGGAGGACAGGTGGCATCCTGCAGTAAGCATAAGCGTTCCTTTCCGGGAATCCTGGCGATTTTTCGTGCCGGACTCCTCACAGCCTCCATCATACCCTTGCTCTGGAAAAAAGTAAAGAAAGACTTTTTCTGAAAAATATGGTATGATAGCGGAAAAATGACATCGGGAGGAGCGACATGGATCACATGAAATCAAAGGCCGTGCGCGGCATGGCGCTGACGCTGGCAGGAGGGACTATGTGGGGCTTTTCCGGAACCTGCGGCCAGTTTTTGCTGCAGGCAAAGGGACTGACCTCCAACTGGCTGGTGCCTGTCCGTCTGCTCTGCGCCGGAGCGCTGCTGCTTTTTATCTGTTATCTGAAGGAGGGCAGGCGGGTGTTTGATATCTGGCGGGAGGACGCGGCGCCGGTGCTGGTGTTCGGCCTTCTGGGCATGAGCATGTGCCAGTATACCTATTTTTCCGCCATCGGCGCCTCCAATGCGGGAACGGCCACGGTGCTTCAGTATATCGGGCCTGTGCTGATCCTGATTTACCTTTCGCTTAAGAATAAACGGATGCCAAGGCCGGCGGAGCTTCTTGCCATCGCCCTCGCGGTGGCGGGAACCTTCCTTCTGGCCACCCATGGAAACCCGGGCAGTATGGTGCTGTCAAAGGAGGCGCTGTTCTGGGGACTGTTATCGGCGGTGGCGCTGGCGGTCTATACTGTTCAGCCGGGGCGGCTTTTAAACCGGTACGGCTCCGCGGTGGTCACCGCCTGGGGAATGCTGATCGGCGGAATCATGCTCTGCGCGGCGTTTCAGCCCTGGTCGATACCGGTTCATATGGATGGGGAGGCTGCTCTTGCCATGGCGGCGGTGGTCATCATCGGCACGGTTGTGGCTTTTTCCTGCTATATGGAAGGAATCCGCTGTGTGGGCGCGAAGAAGGGGAGCCTTTACGCCTCGGTGGAGCCGGTGTCCGCCACGGTGTTCTCGGTGCTCTGGATGCATGTGAGCTTTGGACTTATGGATTTGCTGGGGTTTGCCTGCATTCTCTCCACAATTTTTCTGCTTGCTCTTGATAAGAAGGAATAGTATAATGAAATAAATTTACACGAAATCGGAGAGTGAAGAAATGACAGGAGACCGGAGCGTGGTGGGAATCATCTGTTCCTCCTATGATTCTTATTTTGATGCGGAAAAGAAAATTGCGGACTGCATTATGGAGCGGAAGGCAGAGGTGGTGGATATGACCGTGGCGGAGCTTGCCAGGGCCAGCGGAACCAGCGACGCCACGGTTTCCAGATTCTGCAGACGCTGCGGCTTTAAGGGCTTCCATCAGCTGAAGATGGCCCTGGCCAGAGAGGTGATGGAGGAGGAGTCCAGCCAGATCCAGGTGTCCAACGACATTATCCGCGGTGATATTGCCCAGTCCCTGCAGAATATACTGGCAAATAAGGTGGCGGAGCTGACCCAGACCATATCGATGATGGATCCGAAGAATCTGGAGCAGATCCTGAAGCTGCTGGAGGAGGCGGAAACCGTGCAGGTGGCGGCGGTGGGAAACACCATCCCGGTGGCCATGGATTTTGCCTTTAAGCTGAACCAGCTGGGGATCCGGACCGTGACCGGCAGCATCTGGGAGGAGCAGATTGCCTACACCTTCAATATGGATGAAAACGATGTGCTGGTAGTCATATCCAATTCGGGCACCTCCAGACGCCTGGCGGCGATGGAAAAGGGCGCCAGAGAGAATGGCTGCCGGGTGATCGCCATCACCAACAACCAGGATTCTCCGGTGGCCAGGGAGGCGGATTACACGCTGATTACGGCTACAAGGGAGAAGCTTCTCCTGGAGGACTTCTGCTTTTCCAGAGTATCGGCCACGATGGTGGCGGAAATTTTGTATCTGTTTCTGGAGGTCAGCAAGGCGGACGCCCGCGGCTGCATCAGACGCCACGAGGCAGCCATAGGAGAGGACAAGGAGATTCGATGAGCTATCACTGTAAAATCATCCTGCAGTACGAGGGAACCCGTTATGACGGCTGGCAGAAGCAGGGCAACACCTCCAATACGATCCAGGGAAAGCTGGAGCAGGTGCTGGAGCGGATGGCGGGAGAGCCGGTGGAGGTCCGGGGCTCTGGCCGCACGGACGCGGGGGTTCACGCCGCCGGCCAGGTGGCGGACTTCTGGCTGCCGGAGCTCTGGCGGGAGAAGGGCGCTGGTTTTGTGAAGGATTATTTAAACCGGTATCTTCCGGAGGATATGGCGGTGCTTGAGGCGTCGGAGGCGCCGGAGCGGTTTCACAGCCGCCTGCAGGCGGCAAGGAAGCTTTATCTGTACAGAATTGAAACGGGATCCAGACGGGATGTATTTTCCAGAAGACTTCAGTACGGGCTGGGCCGTCCGCTGGATACGGAGGCCATGGCCATGGCGGCAGAGCTTCTTACGGGAACCCATGATTTTAAAAGCTTCTGCGGCAACAAAAGAATGAAAAAATCCACGGTCCGCACGGTGTACCGGATTTCCGTAAGGCAGGAGCCGGACAGCAGCCTGGTGACCCTGGAATTTGAGGGGAATGGTTTTTTGCAGAATATGGTGAGGATTATGGCCGGAACCCTGATGGAGACCGGGCTCGGAACAAGGGACTGGCGTTCCATGCCGGATATTCTGGCGGCAGGCGACCGGCAGGCGGCCGGCTTTATGGCTCCGGCGGAGGGGCTCTGCCTGGAATGGGTTCTGTATGACGAGCCATAGTCAGAGAGGCGGAGGGTATGACAGATTTACTGGTAAGACTGTTTGTAAAGGATTATAAAAATACGGAAAACCCCAAGGTGCGCACCCGTTACGGCCTGATGGCCAGCGTGGTGGGCATCTGCTGTAATGTGCTTTTGTTTCTGGCAAAGCTGCTGACCGGCATGATGTTAAACAGTATCTCCGTTATGGCGGACGCATTTAACAACCTGTCGGACGCGGCCTCCTCGGTGGTGAGCTTTGTGGGCGTCAAGATGGCGGAAAAGCCTGCGGACGCGGATCATCCCTTCGGCCATGGGCGGATAGAATACATTGCGGCCTTTGTGGTGGCGTTCCTGGTGATCCAGGTGGGTTTTTCCCTGTTTAAAACCTCTGTCGGGAAAATATTCCGTCCGGAGGAGCTAAGCTTCAGCCTGGTGTCCGTGGGAATTCTGGCTCTGACGGTGCTTGTGAAGCTTTGGATGGCGGCGTTTAACAGAGGGCTGGGGAAGCGGATCCAGTCCACGGTGATGATGGCCGCGGCGGCGGATTCCATGGGCGACGTATGCGCCACCACCGCCACGATTGCGTCTATTGCGGCCTTCGGAATCTGGAGGGTCAACCTGGATGGAATCGTGGGTCTGATCGTGTCGGTGCTTGTCATGGCGGCGGGCGTCAATATTGCCAGAGATACGCTGGCTCCGCTGATCGGAGAAGGCATCAGCCCGGAAATGTACCGGGAAATTTCTGATTTTGTGGAGAGCTATGACGGGATCATCGGAAGCCATGATCTGATCGTCCATAATTACGGCCCCGGCAGAAGCATGGCGTCGATCCATGCGGAGGTGCCGGACGATGTGGACATAGAGGCCTCCCACGGGATCGTGGACCGGATCGAGCGGGACGCGGCGAAAAAGCTGGGGGTATTTCTGGTAATCCATATGGATCCGGTGGATCTGGATAATCCGCTGGCGGCCAGCTTAAAGCAGGCGGCGGAGGAGATCATCGGCCAGCTGGATTCCCGGCTGACTCTGCATGATTTCCGGATTGTGGAGGGATATGACCGGGTCAACGTGATTTTTGATCTGGTGGTGCCCAGAGAATACACAAAACAGATGCAGGATGCATTAAAAAAGCAGATCTGCCGGAAACTACAGAAAAAGGATCCCCGCTGTTACTGCCTGATAACAACGGAATGCTCCTTTCAGATGGAGCGGCCCGCCGCCAGGACGGATAAGCGGAATAAAAATGACGGATCCATGCAATAAGAACGGCTGCTGCTGCATTAAATGATCAGAGAGGGAACTCGATTGAACAACGAAGAACTTTTGAGAAGGACGGGCCTCGGCGACAGGGAGGCCTTTCATCAGCTCTACGAAAATACAGACAGAACCATTTACAGCTATATCCTGTCCCTGACGAAGAATTCTCACGACGCGGAAGAGGTGATGCAGGAAACCTACATGAAGGTGTGGATCACGGCTGCCTCCTACGTGCCCCAGGGAAAGCCTCTGGCCTGGATGTTCACCATAGCCAGAAACATCTGCTATATGCGGTTCAGACAGCAGAAGCGGATGGCGGACGCGGGGCTTGACGAGCTGACGGGAGCGGAGACGGGAGAGGTGTGCCTTTCCCTGGAAAATATGACGGACGCCCTGGTTCTGCGGGCGGCGCTGGAGCTTTTAAAGGAGGAAGACCGGCAGATTGTGCTGCTTCACGCCTCCGCCGGCTTAAAGCACAGGGAGATCGCGGCGGCGCTGCAGATGCCGCTGGCTACGGTGCTGTCCAGGTATAACCGCGCCATTCGGAAACTGAAGGAATATTTAAAGGAGGAGTGATCGCAGATGAAGCAGAAAAACTGCATAAGCCAACTGAATACAGATCAGCTGGAAGCGCATTTAAGATCAGCTGTGGATGCACTTGCTCCTGATATATTTGACAGGCTGGATCTGTCTGTGCCCCAGGAGCGGCCGGACAGCTTTGAAAGCAGCGCCCGCATCGTGGCGCTTCAGCGGCGCTTCCGCCATGCGCTGGCAGGGGCGGCGGCCTGCGTCTTTATCAGCCTGGCTGGCGGCGGGGCCTGGCATTATCAGTATCAGAACATCCAGGTGGATTCGGTGATCGGGCTCGATGTAAATCCCAGCCTGGAACTGTCCATCAACCGGAAGCAGCGGGTGCTAAAGGCGTCTCCGCTGAATACGGAGGCGGAGGACATTCTGGAGGACATGGATTTAAAGGGCGTGGAGCTGAACGTGGCGGTCAACGCTGTGGTGGGCGCCATGGTGACCCACGGATATTTCCATGAGCTGGACAACGCGGTGCTTGTCACAGTCAGCAATGACAGCGTGCGCAGAGCCGCGGCCCTGCGGGCCAGCGTGGTGGAGGACATTGAGCGGACGCTGGATGAGAATCAGGTGCAGGCGGTGGTTTACGACCAGCAGGTGATCGAGAAGGACGAGATGAAGACTCTGGCGGAGGAGTACGGGATTTCCTATGGAAAGGCGTACTTCTTAAAGGAGCTGATCGATCAGAATGATGCGCTGACCATGGACGATATGAAGGAGCTGTCGTCCATGACCATGGAGCAGATTGCAGAACGGATCGCGGACAGCTCCCTGGAGCTTGGAGAGTATGCCCAGAAGGCGCCGGATCCGGCGCAGGCGGCAGAGCCGGAGACGGAACCGGAGACTTCCGCCGCAGAGCCGGAGACAGCAGAGACAGAGACGGAAACAGGAACGGATGCTTCCCCGGACGGGACAAAGGAGCCGCAGACTGTGGCAGGACGGGAGCAGGAGACGGAAAGCGCTTCGGTGGAGGAGCAGGAGTCTGATCTGGAGGAGCTGATCCGGATTGACTATGTGGATTATGAGGACGGACTGATTTACGTATACTTCGCCGACCGCATAAGCTGGAAGAACCCCACGGTGCTGGTAAGGGATGAGGATGGGAACCGTTACGCGGCCATGGTAGACGACACCTCCGCGGATGAATGCGTGATCGCGGCCGAGGGGCTGGACGGCGGAAAGACGTACGTTTTTGTGCTGGGCGGCATTGTGCCGGAGGACGGCAGCGTCACCGCTGCAGTTACCGGATATTTCGATACACCGGAGATCGACGGATCCCTGACCGGAGACTCCGACGATGAGGATGACGAAGAAGCCGGCAGCCCGGAACACGGAGGAACCGGGGAAAGCGCCGGAACCGGAGAAAA
>JAUNGW010000210.1 GCA_030524245.1 Eubacteriales bacterium | reverse complement strand
TCTTCTCGCCCACTTTGAAGGAGAATCACAGGTTGTTTACTGGCAGAACTCAATCTGCCGCAGATGTATCCTGTCAGTTTACTCCGTCATGCTTTTCAGCCAGCATTTCCTCCATGGTATGCCAGCCAAGCACCGCGCATTTTACCCGGGCCGGCATGTGGGAAATATCCTGAAGAGCAGAGGCCTCCTCCAGCTCCTCCAGATCCTCCTTTTCAGCCCTTCCCTTGATCATATCCAGAAACTTTCCGGCCAGCGCCTTCGCCTCATCCTCCCGCTTTCCGATAATCATGTCCAGCATAATATCCGCCGAAGCCTGGGAAATGGCGCAGCCGTCTCCCACAAAGGCCCCGTCCTCGATCACTCCGTCCTTCACCTTCAGCTTCAGGGTAATATCATCGCCGCAGCTGGGATTCACGCCGCGGAGAACCAGATTTGCATCCGGCAGGTCATGCTTATGCGCCGGATTTAAATTATGGTCCGTCAGTATTTCATTGTAAAAGCTCCTACTGTCCATATCCCATTCTCCTTCTTATGCTTTCCGCGCTGTTTAAAAACGCCTGAATTTCCTCCTCCGTATTGTAGAAGGAAATGCTTGCCCTGGTGGTGGAGTGAACGCCGAGATACTCCATAAACGGCTGGGCGCAGTGATGCCCGGCCCGCACCGCAATTCCGTCCGCGTCCAGCACGGCGCTCACATCATGGGGATGCACGCCGTCCACCGTAAAGGTCAGGATCCCGCAGTGCTCCTCCGGCCTGTCCGACCCGATCACATGGATATGTGGAATCTGCTTCAATCCCTCCAGAGCCAGGGCCGTCAGCGCAAGCTCCCGGCGGTGAACCGCCTCATAGCCCGCCGCCTGCAGATACCGTACCGCCGCCTGCAGGCCCCAGATTCCGCCGCCGTTGACCGTTCCCGCCTCGAATTTGTGAGGAACCGGCGCATACTCCGCATCGGTTCTGCTGACAAAATCAATCATCTCTCCGCCTGTGAGAAACGGCGGCATATCCTCTAAAAGCTCCTTTTTTCCGTAAAGAACGCCGGTCCCCATGGGGCCCATCAGCTTATGACCGGAAAATGCCGCAAAATCCACATCCAGCTTCTGCACGTCCAGCGGCATATGGGGAACGCTCTGGGCCGCGTCCAGCACCACCACGGCCCCACAGGCCCTGGCTCTTTTCACAATCTCCTCAACAGGCGCTCTGCGCCCCGTCACATTGGACACGGCTCCGATGGCCACCAGTCTCGTACGGTCGGAAAATCCCTGATCCAGACGGCTCTCCGGCAGGCTTCCATCCGGCTCGCATTCCAGGAATTTTAAAGAGGCTCCCGTCTGTCTCGCCACCATCTGCCAGGGAAGCAGGTTGCTGTGATGCTCCATAATGCTTACCAGAATCTCATCCCCGGCCTTTATATGGCTGAGGCCGTAGCTGTAAGCGACAAGATTCAGGCTTCCCGTGGTATTTCCCGTAAAAACAATCTGGCTGGCGTCCGGCGCATGGATGAAGTCCCTGACCGTCTCCCTTGCCTCCTCAAGCCGCTCTGTAGCCTCCATTCCCAACCGGTACAGCCCTCTCAGGGGATTTGCATTGTATTTCTCATAAAATTCCGCCTCAGCCTCTATGACCTGTCGCGGCCGCTGGGCTGTAGCCGCATTGTCAAGATAAATCACTGAATTCTCCTGCAGCAGCGGAAAATCCTTTCTGTACGGATTACTTCCCATCTCCGGTCACCTCCTGCAGATAATCCTGAACCAGCTTTTGTGTCGGCCCGTCTCCAATCCTGCTGCTGAGCGCGTCCATCCTGGCTCTTAACACCATGCTGCTGGCCTGTGCCTCGCTTAAGCCTCTGGAGCAGAGATAGAACAAAAGCTCCTCGTCCAGCCGTCCGATGGCTGCGCCGTGATTGCCCTCCACATCCTCCTCGCTGCAGAGAATCAGCGGTATCGTCTGGTTTACCACCTCGTCCCCCAGAAGCAGCACGTCCTCCTTCTCGTCTCCCCTGGAGCCGCCGGAGCCGGTCTGGAAATCAATGGTTCCGCGAAACAGCTTGGAGGAGCCATCCTCCAGAACGCCGGACACATCCATCCGGCTCTCCGTCCGTTTTCCTTTATGGACAGCCACATAATTCATGTCGAAATGCCGGCTGCCTTGTCCCAGATATCCCACATCCGCTCCAAAGCTGCTCTCTGTGCCGGAGAGCTCTGTCCTGCATCCGCTGTATGTCTTTTCCGAACCAAGAAACAGCTGCAGCACCTGAAAATCCTCATTCTCCCCTCACTCTGCTCC
>JAUNGW010000039.1 GCA_030524245.1 Eubacteriales bacterium | reverse complement strand
AATCGGGGCTAATGTTAAAGATTTTTTGGGACATTTTCAAAAATGCTTGACATACGGAACAGAGGTTTCCTGCCTGCTCATTGTACGCTTTTTCATGCACTTTTTATTTGCCCTCCAACCGGACCGACACCAGCTGCGGCCTGTTGAAAATGCGGATATTGATGGAATGGGTGCCCAGTCCCCGGCTTACAATCATCCGCCGGTCCCCCCGGCTGAACGTGCCCGCGCAGCTGGGTTCAAAAAACTGGTACTGAGGGGTCATAACCCCGCCAAGTCCTGGAATCCGTATGGTTCCCCCGTGAAAATGCCCTGCCAGGGAAAGGTCCGCCCCCCAGCCTGCATATGCCTCAAAAAACAGCGGAGAATGCGCCATAAGGATGTGAAACCGCGTTTTGTCCGGTTCGCCAAGCCTCCTGGAAATATATCCCGGATCCATATGGGCCGGGACAAAATCACGATAAAATCTCCTGTCAATGTCCAGGCCGCTGACAGCCAGATCCGCTCCGTCCGTCACCGTATCGTCTGACAGATAATGTACTCCGTATGTCTTAAGCATCCGGCAGAACTCCCGATACATAGTTCCGTATGTGTTCCGCTCCCTTCGCAGCCGCTGCTCGTGATTGCCGTTGGCATAATAAACAGGACAGCCCATGCCGGCCAAACCGTCCAGTAGCCGCTCCGTCACCCGAAGCCCGGCCTTTCCCGGCTTTGCCACCATCATATCTCCGCCGATCAGAATTCCGTCCGGCTTCTCCTTTCGGGCGGCGGCCAGCAGCCGTTCATTGCCCGGCCCGAACTCGTTGTCATGGAGATCTGAGAGAAACAGAAGCGTCCTCGGCCGCCTGATCTTAGGCGAAACAATCACGGTTCTCTCCGTCACAAAATGGCTGCGCTCATAGCTGGAACGGGCCAGCGCCGCTGCTCCCGCACAGACTGATGCGCCTGCCGCCGTCCACATCAGCATATCTCTCATCCGGCTGTCACCGCCCTTTCCTGATTATGCGTTAATCCAGCTCTCCTGCTTCCAGAAGCTCCTTCACCTCAAGAAGAGAGCTGCAGACCCGCTTCACCCGCCGTCTCAGTCTCTCGTCCGGCCTGGCGATATCCGGCACCATCACGGTAACAAATCCACCCCGAAGCCCGGCCTCAACGCCATTTATACTGTCCTCCAGCACCAGGCACTCCTCCGGCTGCTTCCCCAGAAGCCTGGCCGCCTGCAGAAATATCGCCGGATCCGGCTTTGCCCGCTCCACCATATCGCCTGTGACCATACAGCAAAAATACCCGTCAATACCAGTGCTGCGCAGATTCCGCTCCGTATAGCTGTGGGAGCTGGCCGATGCGACAGCCGCAGGATACCCGTTCTCCTTCAGATAATCCAAAAGCTCATAAAGCCCCGGCTTTACGGGAATCCCCTCCTGAAGCAGCAGCTCCTCAAATATCCGCCTCTTTCTGCTCCGGAGCGCCTCAAAATCCAGCTGTTCCCCAAAGGCCTGGCAGAACCGCTGCTTAGCGTCCGCCGCATTCATCCCGCGAATCGTATTTAAAAACGCGTCGTCCACATGAATGCCAAAGCCCTTCTCTGCCTGACGCCACGCCTCCCCGGAAATCCGCTCCGTATCAAACATCAGTCCGTCCTGGTCAAAAATCACTGCCTTTATCATGGATCCTCTTCCTTTTACGCCTATTTTCTGCACTGAAACACCGGATCCGCCGGATAGCCTCCGGTCAGCTTCTGCATGGTCCGCTGCACAGCGTCTCTGGAATTTTTCCAGTCCGCATCCTTGTTGCGGTAATCATACTTTTCAATAAGCCAGTCAACGTCCTCCTGAATCCGATCCAGATTCCTTCCCGTCAGCTCTCCCAGCCTCGGCAGCCACTCGGTCTGCTCCTGGGGCTTTAATTTCCCACCGCAGACTGACAGCACATCTGCAAAATGATGCAGGCAGAAGCCCCTGGAATTCATTAAAAGCTCCGTAAAATCCTGATCATTGCGCAGCATATACACGAAGGTATCCAGCACGCGCCGGTACACCGTGTCCATCCGTCCGCAGATATAGCAGTGGGTTTCCTCGCTGCGAAGCCACTGCTCCAGCTCTGACCCGGAAGCCGGCGAACTGCTCTGGCTCTGGAATATGCGGCCAAAAAAGCCGCCGGCCCTTCCTTCACCTCCGGAAGCCGCGCCCGCCGTCTTTCGCCCGTCAGCGCCGATGCTCTGCTGCTCCAGAAGACGCTTAAACTGCCGGTTCATCCGCTCCATCCTGGATTTTAAAATCCAGGCGTTGCCCAGAGTATTGCCGTAGTCATACATCATCTTTGTGTGATGGCGGCAGAAGCCCTTTTCGCTCGTCTGCTCCCGCACATCGCTTTCCATGTAAGAGGAGCCCAGCACAAACTCCAGGCTTTCCTGCTCCAGCTTTCGCTCCAGCCAGCAAAACGGGCACTCGTCCCCGGCCTTCACCGCATCGGTCAATTCTATGGTATATAGCTTTTCCTTCATCATGCGCCTTTCTGGACAGCGTCCTGTCCGTCCCAGATCCCATACTCATTCACACGATATCCCTCCGGCGTGGTGGTATTGGTCAAAAGCCGTCCGTCGCTGCCAAGATAATACCAGGAGCCGCCGTCCTCTATCCAGGAATTCGACACCATGGAGCAGTCAGCCGGTGAGAAATAATAATAGGAACCGTCCGTATAGCTTCGCCAGCCGGTGGCGGCGCAGCCATTTCCGTCAATCCAGTACTCCCTGCCGCCCGCGCTCAGCCACTCATTGGCTGCGCGGCTGCCGTCCGCTTTTATGTAGTACCAGCCGTTCTCATCCACAAACCATCCGGAGGCGCTGCCGGTTCCCTGCGCTGTACTGTCCGTGGAGCCGTCCGTCCCCTGGACTGTACTGTCCGCGGAGCCGCCAGATTGCTGCGCCGTACCGCCAAAAGCCGCCTGGCTGCCCTGTCCTGTGCTTCCGGATGCAGCAGATGAACCGCCTGTCAGCGCCCCGTAATTTGCGAATCCATAATCCAGCATAGCGATGGTATCCGTGTACTGGGTGCTCTTGGCCTTCATCACCACAGCAATCAGCCGGACGCCATTTTTCTCCACGCCTGTAACCAGAGTATTGCCTGCCTTTGAAGTATATCCTGTCTTTCCGCCGATAATTCCCTCGTAATAGCGGGAATCCGTCGGATACATCATCTTATGTCCCATGGTAATGGTTCTCGCCGCCGCTTTTTTCGTGGCCGGGAACTCATAGCTGCGGGTTGTATCGATCTTCCGGAAGGTTTCATTCTCCAAAGCGGCCCGTAAAATCAGAGCCATATCGTAAGGCGTCGTCTTGTGCGTGGAATCGTTCAGTCCGTGGGGATTGGCAAAATGCGTGTTCCGGCAGCCAAGCTCCTTTGCCTTTGCGTTCATCTTATCCGCGAAGGCGCTGACGCTTCCCGCCACATGCTCCGCCAGACCGTTGCCGATCTCATTGGCAGATTTCAGCAGAAGTCCGTACAGGCACTGCTCCACCGTCAGCTGATCCCCCTCGGTGATGCCCAGGGACACTGCCCCCGACTCCAGATTGGTGGTGGCTGTCTCTGAAAATGTCACTGTCTCATCCAGACGGCAGTTTTCCAGCACCACCAGAGCCGTCATAACCTTTGTAATACTGGCCGGATAAAACTGGGTGTCCTGATTCTTCCCGAACAGCACCTGTCCCGTGGCCGCGTCCATCAAAACGGCGCCCTCGGCGGCCACCTCCGGCTTCTCTGCCGCAGCCGCTCCGGCGCTCTGTCCGTCACTCTGTCCGGCGCTCTGTCCTGAACTGCTTCCCGCGCCGCCGGCCGGTCCTGCCGCATCGACGGTTCCCGATGCGCTCCCGCCTTCGCTCTCTGCCGCGGACGTTTGCCCTGTCTGCTCCCCGCTTCCTGCTGCTCCGGGAAGCGGCAGCCCGCCCTGCTGCGCTCCCAGCGTAGGCGCCGGCGGCACAATCACCATATCCGCGTATGCTGCCTGTCCCAGCAGCATTGTAAAACCAAGGCTGATCGCCAGAAACTTCTTCCAATGCTTCATAAACTGTAATCTCCTGTATCTCTTTCTTGACCGTTATATGCCTGCGGCCATTATAACATAATTTTTACACTGAAAATATGACAACTTTCTTAAAGTTCTGAAACACTCCGGCATAAGACATCCCATTTTCCTCATATAGTAGCAGCAACAAGATCTCCCGGAGTCTGTTTTTATGAAGCATTTATCCTGTCCGAAGCATTTTTGCCGCCGGAGGACCGCCGCTGTTTCTTTTCTGTTTCTGGCGGCATTTCTGGCCGGCCGTCTTCTTGGCTTTGCCGTTCATGGAAACACTGACGCCGCCCTTCCCGCCGCCGCTGACGGCAGCTGGGGACTGAGCTTTCAGCAGGACGGACAGCCGCCGGCCGCCAATGCCTCCTCCGATTATTTAAAACAGTTCAACGCCCATTATACTGCTGACACAGAGGAAAAAGTCCTGTACCTGACCTTCGACGCCGGATACGAAAACGGCAATACTGCCGCCATTCTGGACGCACTGAAAAAGCACAATGCTCCGGCTGCTTTTTTTCTTGTGGGAAACTATCTGGAAACAAGCCCTGACCTGGTAAGAAGAATGACGGCGGAAGGCCATATCGTGGGGAATCACACCTTCCATCACCCGGATATGTCAAAAATCTCCTCAAAAGAGGCCTTCTCCAGGGAGCTGCAGGATCTGGAAGCTCTCTATGAACAGGTCACCGGCCAGCCCATGAAAAAATTCTACCGCCCGCCCCAGGGAAAATACAGCGAATCCAATCTGCAGATGGCCAGAGATCTGGGCTACCATACCTTTTTCTGGAGTCTGGCCTATGTAGACTGGTACGAAGACAAGCAGCCCACAAAGGAAGAAGCATTTAAAAAGCTCCTCGGACGCATCCATCCGGGAGCCATCGTGCTGCTGCACAGCACCTCAAAAACAAACGGAGAAATACTCGATGAACTGCTGACAAAATGGGAGGACATGGGATATCAGTTCCGTCCGCTGGAGGATTTTCAAAAAAGCCGTCCCACCGCGGCCCGCAGCCTTACCGCCGCCGCAGCAGCAGCCAGACACAGCACAAAATCTCCGCCCACGGTCAGCAGACAGCAGTTAATCAGCACAATTTTCCATCCCACAGGCATGGCGATCACGTAATTGCTGATCAGGTAAAAATATACCATTCCCACCGCATAATAAGCGGCAAGTCCGGCCAGCGCCGGCAGAAGCTGCTGCCGGAAGCCGGAAGCCGGTCCCATCCGCCTGCACGCCTTGCCGGTCACCCAGGCCGCCAGCAAAAACCCCAGAAGGAATCCAAATGTAGGACGGATCAGATAAGCCGGCCCGCCTCCTGCGGCAAATACCGGCACGCCCACCAGCCCCACCAGCAGATAGGTTCCCACACTGGCCGACGCCAGCTCCGGCCCCAGAAGCAGTCCTGCCAGAAGCACAAAAAACCACTGCAGTGTAAAATTCATGGGAAATGGCTGCACCGGTATTGTAATCCGTATAAATGCCCCGGCGGCAATCAGCGACGCAAACAGCCCGCAGACTGCCAGTTCACGGCCTGTGCGCTGCCTCTTCGTCCTTTTTCCAAAAATCACAGTGTTCTGCATCCATTCTGCTCCTTCCCTTCAGACTGCGGCCTCTCCGGAAAACACCTCCCGTGCCGCCGCTTCCTCAAACTGTCTTGTATACAGCTCATAATAGCTGCCCTTCTGCGCCATCAGCTCCCCGTGGCTGCCACGCTCAATAATCCTTCCGTCCTTCACCACCAAAATCAGATCCGCCTGACGGATCGTAGACAGGCGATGGGCGATCACAAAGGACGTATGTCCCTTTAAGAGACGCTGGGTGGCCTGTTTAATCAGCTGTTCTGTCTGCGTATCCACCGACGAGGTTGCCTCGTCCAGCACAAACACCGCCGGGTTCGCCAGAATGGCCCGGGCAAAGGAAATCAGCTGCTTTTCCCCCACAGACAGGCGGCCTCCGCTTTCTCCCACGTCGCTGTCATAGCCCTTCTCCAGCTTCTCCGCCATCTTGTCAGCCGACACCTGGCGGGCCGCCTCCTCTACCTCCTCGTCCGTGGCGGACAGCCGCCCGTAGCGGATATTTTCCCGGACCGTGCCGGAAAACAAATGGGGATTCTGCAGCACGTATCCCATCTGGCTGTGAAGCCACAGCTGGGAACGCTCCCGGTAATCCACTCCGTCTATGAGAATCCGCCCGCTGGTCGGCTCAAAAAAACGTCCCAGCAGGTTCACCAGCGTAGACTTTCCGGCCCCGGTCTCTCCTACAATCGCCACATTCATCCCCGCCGACACATGCAGATTAAAGTGCTCCAGCACATACTCCCTGCCATCCGGATACATAAACGAAACGTCCTCAAATACAATATCCCCTTTGATCCGCTCCCAGTTCTCCCGCTTCGCCGTAAAGGCATCCCCGTACCGCTCCATAACCTGAGCGCTGTCCTCCACCTGCGGCTTCTGATCAAGCAGATCCATCACCCGCTCGATATTTGCCTGGCAGGAAATCAGGTCTGACAAAAGCCTGGCCAGCTGCTGAATCGGCTCAAAAATCACGACAGCATAAGAGATAAACACCGACAGCGTTCCCAGCCGCATGATCTCTGACTTCACCATTCCGCCGCCCCGGTACAGCACAACAGCCGAGGCCACAGAACTGAAAAACAGAATCGTCGGAATGTAAATGGCATTCAGCCTGGCGGCGCGGCAGGACGCCTGGTGCATCCTGCTGGTTCTGTCAAAAAACGTCCGGTCATTATCCTGCTCGATGCCCATGGTTTTGGACGTTTTCACCCCGGTGATCCCCTCATTGTAGCCGCTGGTGATCTCCGCGTTGATCCGGCGCACCTTCCTGTTCCAGCGCAGAATCCTGTTCTGGAAATACACCGTCAAAACAGCAATGCAGGGCACAATCAGCATGATAATCGCAGCCAGCCCCGGATCCAGAAGAAACATGATCACAAACACGCTGACCACATAAACAAAAGCCCAGAACATATCCACCAGTCCCCAGGCGATCATGCCTGCAATCTTCAGCGTATCGCTCATCACCCGCGCATGAATGTACCCCACCGGCGTCGTGTTGTAGTAGGAAAACGACAGCTTCTGCAAATGCTCAAACTGAGCCCATTTCAGATCCCGCCCCACATACATTTCAATGGAAGTTGCCGCATGAACAGAAATGTACACGCAAAGCGCCTGAAGGGCAATCACTGCCCCGTAAAAGGCTGCAAACGCCCAGATTCCGTCCAGCCTCTCCACCGTAATGAAGTGATCGATGGCATAGCTCTGAAACAGCGGCACCACCACATCCACCGCTGCCAGAAACACATTCAGCCCCATGGTAACGGCAAAAAACCTCCGGTAAGGCTTAAAAAACGGCAGCATCCGTCCCCAGATCCTCAGACTGAAGGGCTTTTGATACTCCTGCTCCTCATATGCGGCCATAGCCTACGCCTCCCCTCTCTGAATATCATAAATCTGCCGGTAAATGCCATTTCCACGGATCAGTTCTTCATGACTGCCCATTTCCTCCACCTGGCCGTGGTTCAGAACCATAATCTGATCGGCTCCCATCAGGGTCGTAATTCTGTGGGAAATAAGAATCACCGTGGCATCCTTCATCCTCCCCTTCAGCGCCTGACGGATCAGATAATCTGTCTGAGAATCCACCGCCGACAGCGAATCGTCAAACACCATAATCGGCGGCCTGGCCAAAAGCATTCTTGCAATAGCTACCCTCTGTCTCTGACCGCCGGACAATGTGACGCCCCGCTCCCCAACCAGAGTATCATATCCGTCCGGAAAGCTCATAATTGCCTCGTCAATGCAGGCCGTCCCCGCCGCCTGGCGGATCTCCTCAAAGGAAGCCTCCGGAGCCGAAGCCGCAATATTTTCCCGTATGGTTCTGGAATAAAGAAACGGCTCCTGCAGCACCATGCCCACCTGCCGGCGCAGCCATTCCAGCGGTATCTCCCGGATATCCACGCCCCCGACAGAAATACTTCCGCAGCCCTCCTCCAGCTCATAAAGTCTGGTCAGAAGCTGCGCCACCGTGGATTTTCCGCTTCCGGTTCCGCCCAAAATACCAAAGATCTTTCCCTGTGGAATTTCAAAGGAAACATCCTTTAAAACCTCCTTGCCCGGCACATAGCCAAAGCTCACATGTGAAAACGAGATGTCCGTATTCTGAGGACATACTCCGCGGTCCTGCTCATACCGCTCCTCCTTCCCCGCCAGGATATAATTCACCCGGTCAAAGGACACGCCGGCCTTGCTCATGTCCGACAGAATCCTTCCAAGACCGCGCACCGGCCACACCAGCACCGTATTGTAGGAAGCAAAAGCCACAAATTCCCCCGCCGTCATCGTTCCGTGAACCGCCTCCATGGCCCCCAGCACAATCACTGTGATCACCTGGAAGCCGGTGATCAGATCGCCCACGCCCCAGTAAAGGCCGGACAATGATCCCAGACGGATCCAGAGACTGGCAAACCGTTCATTTTTCTCCCGAAACCGTTCCATCTCAAAGGCCTCCCGGCCAAAGGCCCGGACAACCCGCACGCCGGTCGCATTTTCCTGGACTACGGTGGAAAGCTCTCCCTCCGCCTCGTCCGCCACGGTAAACCGCTTCGCGATCAGCCGGTAAAATACCGCCGAGTAAAGCGCCACTGCCGGCACAAAAAACAGCACCACGCAGGCCAGACGCCGGTTCATGGACACCATCATGGCGAAGGAAATCCCCACCAGAAACACGGTCCGGAACACCTCCAAAAGCTGCGTCGCCACGAAGCTCCGGATCACCTCCACATCCGAGGTGCAGCGCTGAATGATATCTCCTGTCTGGTTCCCGTCATGCCAGCTCATGGGCAGCCGCTGCACATGGGAAAACAGCGCATCCCGCAAATTCTTTGCAAAATCCTCCCCGGCCCTGGCGGCACAGGTCCGGCTGGCAAACATAGACAGTCCGGAGCATGCCGCCACTGCCACAATCGCCAGAGCCATCATCCACAAATGACCGGCCAGATATCCATAGTTCCCATTGCCCAGCACCTCATCGATGCTGAAGCGGAAAATCTGCGGCGTCAGCGCGTTGAGGGCCGTAGTCAGAAGCGATGCCAGCACTGCCGCTGCAAAATACCGCCTGGAACCGCTGAAATGCCGCAGAATCAGTCTTATTTTTCCGTGATTGCCATTCAAAATTCCTGTCCCCTTGTACCTGAGTTTTTCTATAGGACAGCTTACCATATCGGTGGAGGTTTGCCAATAGGGAGACAGATTTTCCGCCTGCGGCGGGTCGCGTCAGCGACATCATTCCATTCTGCCGCAGTGCGATCCTTTGCGGAGCGTTTTTTATATCATAGGGCGCACCCTATGATATAAAAAACCGGGCAGCCGCAAAAAGCGCAGCTGCCCGAATGGGATTAAAACCGATTTTATTTTCATTCAAAGTAAGCCTCCGCCTGCAAAGGCATAATCCTCAGCCGGCAGGTACCAGTCCCTCTCAATATCCTTTCCCTGCTTCCTTTCCCATAGCATCTGCCAGAACAATGGCATCATAGAGCTGGGCGGGGGTTACGTCTCCTGCCATGTTGTGAATCGTCTCGCCCTCCACACAGGACTTCTCGGCAATAACCCGAATCTCCTCCTCTTTGGTTATTCCGATCTCAGCCAGCGTAACAGGAAGCCCTACCTCACGGCAGAAATCCTGAACCTCTTTAAATTCCTCCCTGGGCGCCCCCTCAAGAACAAGCTGAACCAGAGTTCCGAAAGCTACACAGCAGCCATGGGGAGCGCTGTGTCCTCCCAAAGCGGTCAGACCATTATAAAATGAATGAGCCACCGCAAGGCCGCCATTGTCAGCGCCTACGCCGGACAGATAGACATTGGCCTCAATAATGGCGTCGAGGGCAGGGGTAACCACATGGCTCTCACAGGACTTCTTTGCCGCGGCTCCGTACTCGCGAAGAGTTTTGTAGCACAGCTCGCAAAGCGCCATGGCAGAGCGCGTAATCCCTCCGAACTCCAGACTGGGGGACTCTGTTCTCAAACAGGCTCTGGCTTCAAAATAAGTCCCCAGGGCATCTCCCATTCCTGCCACCAGAAACTTCACCGGAGCATTGGCAATTACCGTACTGTCTACCAAAACAGCCTCTGGATTCTTCGGATAAAACAGATAGCTGTTGAAGGTTCCATCATCATTGTAGATAACAGAAAGGCCTGTACAGGGAGCGTCCGTAGCCACCACTGTGGGGATAATAATAACGGGAAGCTTCTCATAATAGGCTGTTGCTTTGGCAGTATCAATAGCAGATCCGCCGCCTACGCCTACCACTGCGTTGATTCCGTTCTCCTGTACCAGACGGCGCATTCTCTCTATCTCCCCAATACTGGAGACACCTCCGAATATCTCATATTTTCTGGTGTCCTGAGTTCCCTCAAAGCTTTTCTCCAGCTTATCGTGACACATTTTAAACCCGCTGTTTGAGCAGACAAACAGCCATTTATTGCCTAAATCCTTCATCTCCTCATGAAACTGCAAAAGGGCGTCTCTTCCCTGTACGTATTTCTGCGGTGCGCGCATTAATCTAAGTCTTGCCATAACAAATTCCTCCTTGTTATTTTTCTATCAATCTACCTTCATTATAGTCTGACTTTTTAAAATCACAAGGTTAATTTTTACCAAATTGTACTGGGTTGGAAGAATTTTACTTGGCACTATTTTCTCCGGCTTAAAAAGATAATAATTGACTTTCCTCAGGAAAGGCAAAAGGTCAGGGCAGTCGCAATAACGCAGCCGCCCTGACCTGGGGAATATAGATATACCAGAGGTATCATAAAAAGATTTAAAGTGCCTTACAGCGCTTACAAATCGTAGCGCTCATAGGCCGTTTCACAGGGATTTCCCCAGGCAATCAGCGCATATCCCCTGCTTACAAAATACAGCATGGATGCGATAGTCTGAAGATTTTGATCTCCTGCATGGTTGCAGACGGAAGCCGGCGCTCCGTAATGGTCCCGCAGACATTCCTGAATATATTCCGGCGTGATTTCACCGGCACATTTTCGCAGTAAATATCCAAGTCTCTGCCCCCGAAAATGATGCTGATGATCTCTGTCCGCCGGAACAAAACGATCCAGGGTCGGATCTGCCTGAATATCATTTCCCTGTGTCAGAACACCCTGAGACGGCTTCAAAACAAAGTTTTCCACCGGTGTTGTCTCATACACAACACAGTCCTGATCCTTTGCAGACGCCAGCACATAATTTAAAGACACACACGGCCGGAAGCTTCTGAGAATCTCCTCTGCCTCGCCCAGCGTCCGGCACTGCATCAGCCTGCGTCTCATAAAATTTGTAGGAACAGCAATACCACGCACATCTTTTTTTGAGAGAAGCGTACTGCAATTAAGAGAAAGTCCATGATTATTCATACCATTTCTCAGCATCTGAGCCGGCTCGCAAAGTCCTGCTATTTTCGTTCCATTTTCCTCATCAATATGAATCACATAAAGGTTTTCTCCAATAAACGGAGCATTGTCCCAGTTCTGTCCTCCAATGGTTTCTTTTTCCTTTGTGGCCTCCGGCGTCAGGGCATAACAGGTGCACTCCGCATTTTCATAAGCATTTACACCCTTTTTAAACTTTAAAAGCTCATATCTCGTATTCAGCACCATCACAACAGCAAGATCCACCTCTGCACCGGCTGCAATACCTTTCGCCTCCGCCATTAATTCCGGCATCTCCTGTTCCAGAAACGGCACATACTCCATGGCCATGGAACAGGCCTCCTCCCACGTGTATCCTTTTTTCTCAAAGGATTTTCCATAGCCGGCGCAGACACGGGCGATCTCCTCCTTCACCTGTGAACCATGCTGGCGTCCCCGCTCAAAGGGATCCGCCGCCTTTACATAAACTTCCTTCAGTCTTTTCCTCTTCATCTCCATATTTTTCTCAACCTCGATCATTATTCTTGATACAAAATCCGCCATTAAAAGAACGGGAACACTACAGGCAAAATCAACATGCAGCAAATGAAATTAATGATTAACAACGGCCATCCATATCTGGCAAAATCCTGAAATTTCAGGTTGGTAAACGGCATCAGAAGCTGATTGGTGCCCGATGCCATCGGCGTCAGATAGGAGCTGGTCGCCGCCATGGCAATGGCCATAACCATAGCTCTCGGATCCGCCCCCAGATGCTCCGACAGGCCAATCGCTACAGGCGCCAGCACTCCGGCACAGGCCATATTATTCATAAACTGGGTCATGACAACTGTGCCTGCCCACAAAATAGCTGTGATCACATACAAATTATCGCTTTCGCCGATTGCCGTAATGAAAAAATTGCTGAAAATATCGCCCAGAGGCGTAATATTGATAATCGCAATAGCCAGATTGATACCTGCACAGAACAACACAAGCTGAGAGCTGATGCTGGTAAAAAACTGCTTCGGTTTCGCCACCTTGAAAAAATAAAGAATCGCAATAATTCCATATCCAAAGAAATACGGACTGAATCCAGGAAGATCCATCACGCTGTCCGCCACCATTCCGATCAGAAACAGAACGAATCCGCCGCAGACAAGATGCTGTTTTTTCCTCATTTCTGCTGAAGCGGCAGCTCCCGCCTCCAGAAGCACCTGCGCGTCTCCGGGAACCGTCTCTTCGTAGGAAGGACACATTTTATTGCAGAAAATCAGATAAATACCGCCTAAAATCATTACCGGAACTCCAACCCAGGCAAAGTCAAACATTCCCAGCCCCTTCAGGCCGCTGTCCAGCAGGGCTGTATTTGCGTATACATTCGATGTGGTTCCCACCAATGTACAGGCGCCCCCAATGGTCGTAGAAAAAATCACAAACAGAATCATCTTGGAATAGCTTAATTTCGTTCGTTTTGCAATTCCGTATATAACCGGAACAAGTGCCATGGCAACATGATTATTGGCCAGGAAAAACGAAAAAATATTTCCGAATACAAACAGCACCAGAAGGAGCATTCGCTCCATCTTTTTCTCGTCGCCATGAGCCACTTTATTGGCCTGAGTTACAACTGTATTGCCAATGATACTGTCAAGCCCGGTAGCCGTCATAAGTCCCATAAAAATACAGATGATATACATCAACTGCAGACCGGAGCTGGAAAACACAGCGTAGACCTCTTTGGTTGTCATGGCTCCCGTAAAAACCACAATAGGCGCTACAGCCACATAAGTCAGCCAGTTCGGCAGGCGGAACATCAGGATCAAAATAAAAACCACAACACCCAAAATTGCCCCAAATAATTGTATTGTCATAAACCCTTTCCCTTTCTTTGTGTCTGCTTATTTCACTCCTTCATTTTGTGTATCAGGCCCTTCACATCACTTATTATAAATAACTCCGCCCCGCTCCGCAAATACCAATCCAGTTACCTGTAGATAATGAATTTCTTATAGAACTTTTCTCCGTCATTAATTTATTTTCCCTGTGATTTGTGGTATGATCCTCTATATCTTACAGTTCTTTTCATCCGGATAAGAAAGGCAGAATATTATGATAAGCGAACGAAAAATGGATTATCTCCTGAAAATCGCCCAGCTGCAGTCCATCTCCGCTGCGGCAAAGGCTCTCTACGTATCCCAGCCTGCATTAAGCCAGCTGATCAGTTCTCTGGAGAAAACCTATAACACCAAAATTTTTGAATACAAAAATAACCGGCTCATTCCCACCTACAGTGGTGAGCTTTTGATCGAAACCTTTCAGAAACAAAAAATGCTGGAAAACGCCCTGCTGGGCGCTCTGGATGATGCCAGACAGTCCAAATCCGGCCGTATTTCCATCGGTATTTCCAGCGGCCGCGCTCCTATGTTTCTATCCATTGTGCTGCCTGATTTTCAGAAGATTTATCCCCACGTTCAGCTGACAGTCAACACCCAGTCCCTGAATGGCTTTGAGAGTATGATTGCCTCAGGCCAGCTGGATCTGGCCTTCGTGATGAATAAGGCTGACGTTCCCACAGATGTGGCCGATGCCCTGGTTTGCGAACCTCTGTTTGAATACGAATGTCTTCTGGCTGCTCCGCCCTCCCATCCGATCGCGGAAAGCGCCAGAATACAACCGGACTGGCGCCTCCGTCCGCCTGTAAATCTTTCTGATTTTCAGGACGAAACATTCATACAGACAGTAAAAAATGACCGTCACAGAAGCTGGGAACGATCCCTGTACGCCCCTTACAATTTTCACCCAAACTACACGATTCTTCTCTCAGATGAATCTGCTCTTTTTGATCTGGTTCAGGCCGATTTAGGCTTTGCGCTGATTCAGGACTATGTGGCCTTTTCCCGCAAATGCGGCGCTTTCTTCCGGCTGGACCGCAGTGACTCAAAGGCTACCCTGTGCGTCATTTACCGCAAAAATGTCCACCTGACAGAAGCCATGCAATATTTTATCCAGCTGGTAAAAGACCATACAAAAAAGAACTCCTTCTTTAAATTTTAACAACAGGCCCCTGCCAGATGGCAGGGGCGCATTTGTGTCTTATGTATTTTGAATATACTCTGCGATCTCTCTCCCCTGCGCCACCCAGATATTTCTTTTCTTCAACTGCTCCAGTATCTTTTCCATCATAAAAATTCGGCCTGGAGTCCCTGTGATTTGAGGCGTAAAAGTGATTACATAACAATATCCCCGGTTATAATGTCCCTCCAGCTCATACATCCAGTTTTCCAGCACATCATCATAAACTGCAATCCTGCTCTCTCCTTTGGGGAATCCTCCGCCCCAGGCAAAATAAATGAAATCCAGCATTTCCCATCTGAATGGTATTTCCGTCAGTCTTCCATTCTTTGTTTTCCCCTCCATTAAATACGGTACATCGTGATCACTAAAAGAGGAATCATATAAAAATCCGGCCTCCTCTATCACCTCCAGAGTTTCCCCTCCGCACCCGCCTTCCGGAAGGCGAAAGCCAACCGGCCTGACTCCTGTCATGTCTTCCATCAGTCTTATTCCGGTTTCCAGAACATGCTTCTGCTCATAACGGTTCAGTCCGGCAAAATTTTCATGTCTGTATCCATGCAAAGCCAGTTCATGACCGCAGTCATGGATTTTTCTTAAGGTTTCCGGGTAAACCTCAGCAATAACTGCCGGAACAAAAAAGGTTGCCTTAATTTCATAGCGCTCCAGCAGATTCAAAATCCTCTCCACGCCGCGGGTGATGCCATATTCTCCCATTGATCTGTGCTTTGGCGTGTCATATTCACGCCCCATGCTCAGCCAGATATATTCTGCGTCAAGCATAATGCTGACCATTGCGGCTGACTGATACCCGTCCGGCCATTTTACCGCATCCTTCATATGCCTCCTCCTCAATATGTTCTTCTCCACCATGCCGCAATTTCACTGCCCGGCGCAAACCACACGTCATTTTTTCCCTGCATATAATCAATCAGTTCCTCCAGCATATCCAGCCGGCCCGGAATTCCGATGATCTGCGGATGCAGCATCCAGCACATACACCCTCCCATACTGTAATATCCGTCAAATTCATGTTTCCAGTTACTGAATACCCCCCGGTAGCTGGAAATTCTGTCCTGACCGGCAGGCTGCGGCGGATCAAAGCTATATACAAATGCAGGATAATCATCCAGCTCCCACCTGGCCGGGATCTCAATAAAATCCGTCTCTCCCTTTCCAAAATCCCATCTGTATGGCCTGTCGTCTCCTCTCATGGAGCTTGAATAAGAAAAGCCCATTTCATGCCAGATCTGTGGTGCATCCTTTTGGAAGTCACAGGATGTGGCAACATAGCCCTTTGCCCGTTTTCCAATAATTCTCTCAAAGCTGTTCTGAGCCTTTTCTATTACCGCCATCCATTCCTCTCTGGAACGGTCTGTGTACATACTGCTTTCATGATCATATCCATGAAAGCCAATCTCATGTCCCTGACTGTCTATTTTTCTGACCATATCCGGATAGCGGTCCGCTATTTGTCCTGGAATAAAAAAGGAGCAGGTGATATGCTTCCTTTCCAGCAAATCCAATATCCTGTCCACTGCTCTCCGGGGGCCATATGTGCCGTATGCCGCCATTCTGAAATTATCCGGCTCGCCCGGATAGTTATACAGGGATTCTCCATCCACATGAATTGTAAACAGCACCGCACATTTGGCATTGTCCGGCCAGTCAATATGTTCGTTCTTCACATTTTCTCTCCTTTCTGATACAGAGAAGCCTTCTCTTTCCATACTTTCCACTCGCTGTACCCAGCAGCTTCATTATACTGAACACTCTTTTTTCCCGCCATTCATATCTTTCTTATCCTGTCGTAATCGATCACTTATAGCATCTCTATAATTTTTTCCTTAAAAAACAGAAAGCAAATACGAATTAGACACTGTATTTGCCCACTGCTATACTTAAATTCAGAAACCAGGCGGATATACGCTCTGTCATGCAGGGAACTCCGCCACGAATGATTCTGCCAAAGGAGAAAAACATGCATTTCAACAGTTTCCGGCTTTCCAGCCTTGCCAAAACATTCCTGCACTATATTGTCCCCACTGTCATTTCCATGTGGATTTTTGCTTTCTATACAATTGTGGACGGTTTTTTCGTGGCTCGGGGCGTAGGACCGGACGCGCTGGCAGCCGTCAATCTCTCCATGCCCTTTAATAACTTTATTTTTGCCGCTGGACTTCTGTTTGCCACCGGCACATCGACAGTTCTGTCTTTCTCACTTGGTGAAGGCAGTCTTGAAAAAGCCAGAGAGCTGTTCAGCCAGAACCTGTTTCTCGTTGCTCTGCTGGGACTGCTCATCGGCGCTGCTGTTCTCTGCAGCCTGGAATCCGTGGCGCTTTTCCTGGGCGCTACGGAAGTTACTCTGGAATATGTAAAGGGCTATGTAAAATGGATCGCCGTTTTTGCCGTCTTTTTTATTGTTTCCTATAATCTTGAGGTTCAGGTAAAGGCAAACGGTGCGCCGCAAATTACCGCACTGGGCGTGGGCGCCTGCGGAATGGCAAATATTGTTCTGGACTATATATTCGTCATCCGCCTTGGGTGGGGTGTTGAAGGCGCCTCTCTGGCAACCGGACTGTCCCAGGCCATATCCACTGCTATTTTTTTGATCTATTTTCTTACACACAGAAAGACCCTTCGGATCCAGCGTTTCCACTGGCGCCTTTCCATTTACAGACAGATCATCAAAATCGGAATTCCCAACTGCTTTATGGAACTGGCAAGCGGAATGACCATCTTTCTTTTTAACATGGTTATTCTGAGGGTTATTGGAAATGACGGCGTAATCTGCTATACCGTACTGGCTTATATTTTTACTTTCGCAGCCAACACCATGTCCGGCATCACTCAGGGAATGCAGCCTCTGGTCAGCTTTCACTGCGGCGCGGGAGATCATGACACATTCCGCCGGCTGCTGAAATATGGTATCCTCTCCGTATTTGCCTGCTCTGTTTTCATGGTGGCCGGTCTTACCTTTTTCGGAAAATACGCCGTGGGCATTTTTCTGGAAGCACAATATCGGAGCTTATTTAACGCCACAATCAGCGCCCTGCGGCTTTACGATTTATCCTTCCTGCTGATGGGCTACAATATACTGATCAGCGGATTTTTAACCGCGATCAATCACCCGGAATATTCTCTGGTGATTTCACTCTGTCGGAGTCTTGTGTTTTTATTTATTTCCCTGACAGTCATGTCAGCAATCCTGGGAGAAACCGGAATCTGGCTCTCTGCTTTTGTATCCGAAGCCATGTGCCTTGTTGTAACGGCTGCACTTTACCGGAACTGGAAAAAACGATATTTTTAAAATACCACTTTCCCAGGATATAAAAAAGAATCCTGCTACGCAGGATTCTCCGCCTGCGGCGGGTCGCGTCAGCGACATCATTCCATCCCGCCGCAGTGCGATCCCCGCGGAGCGTTTTTATATCATAGGACGCACTTTCCTATGATATAAAAAATCGTCACCCGGCTGTAAGTGACGATTTCTGAAAGTTATTTTGTCGTTATCGAATGAGCCAACTGTAATCCTGCCTGCAATCCACCACATAATCAGCGTAAATTATATCGTCTGCTATCTGGAATATTATCATATAGCATTTCTCAAACAGGATAAAATGATAGGCATTTCTTGGGATATATTCCCCTGTGAGCCACGGACATCTCTGCGGCATCAGTTCTAATGAATTTGCGGCCTTTTCAAATTCGGCTGTCAGCCGTTCCGCCGCTTCCGGGCTGACTTGTGCCAGAAATGCAGCGTGAGAAACAAGCATCTGCGCTGCCCGTTCTGATATAATCACACGATATTTATTCTGCTGTTCCATGACCTGACGCCTCCCTGATTGCACTACGCATCATCGCAGCGACTTCATCAACAGAGTACCCTTTGCTTCCACGCATCCTGTCTTCCTCTACGGCAATCAGTTCCTCACGCAGCTTCAACATTTTTTCCCTGCGGTTATAAGTTTCAATATCCATAACGACTAAATCCCCTTCGCCGTTCTTGGTAAGAAAAATTGGCTCTGCGGTCTTTCTGCACATATCGGCAATCTCATTGTAATTCTGGCGGATTGCTGCGGATGGACGAATATTCATAACAAAACCTCCTCTCGTATATAAGATAGCAGTATTCTATCCATATTATATCCATTTCATACAACCAAGTCAATACGCATCGAAAAGTTTTGTGTTACACCCCCATCAGCCCGCTCACACAACTCCACACCATCGTAACCGTCGCAGTGCGATCCTTTGCGGAGCGTTTTTATATCATAGGACGTACTTTCCCTATGATATAAAAATAAGCGTACCACTATTTCTAATGATACGCTTACAATTATTGTAACTGTTCAGGAAGGAGCAGCTTCCTGCCCCCTCCATTGACTTTACGAAAAGCCTGTGCCTCCTCAGAAGCTATTGTAAATATCCAAAACGGTTTTCGTCTATTTCTGTGCGATCGCTGCCTGTGCCGCTGCCAGTCTTGCAATCGGAACACGGAACGGTGAGCAGGACACATAGTCCAGACCGATCTTGTGGCAGAACTCTACGGAAGACGGATCTCCGCCGTGCTCGCCGCAGATACCGATGTGCAGGTTCGGATTCACCGGCTTAGCCAGCTTAATCGCCATCTCCATCAGCTTGCCTACGCCGTCCTGATCCAGCTTTGCAAACGGATCGTTCTCATAGATCTTCGCATCGTAGTAAGCGTTCAGGAACTTGCCTGCATCGTCACGGGAGAAGCCAAAGGTCATCTGAGTCAGGTCGTTGGTGCCGAAGCAGAAGAAATCTGCCTCCTTGGCGATCTCATCAGCGGTCAGCGCTGCTCTCGGGATCTCGATCATGGTACCAACCTCGTACTTCAGATCTGCGCCTGCAGCGGCGATCTCTGCGTCAGCAGTCTCAACCACAGTCTTCTTGCAGTACTTTAACTCCTTCACATCGCCGATTAACGGGATCATGATCTCCGGAACCAGGTTCCAGTCAGGATGCTTTTTCTGTACGTTGATTGCCGCGCGGATAACAGCCTTGGTCTGCATAACTGCAATCTCCGGATAGGTAACAGCCAGACGGCAGCCGCGGTGGCCCATCATCGGGTTGAACTCATGGAGAGAATCGCAGATTGCCTTGATCTCCGCAACGGTCTTGCCCTTCGCCTTGGCCAGCTTCTCAATGTCAGCCTCCTCGGTGGGAACAAACTCATGTAACGGCGGATCGAGGAAACGGATGGTTACCGCCTCGCCCTCCATAGCCTCGTAGAGCTGCTCGAAGTCGCCCTGCTGCAGCGGAAGGATCTTCTCAAGAGCTTCCTCTCTCTCCTCAACGGTATCGGAGCAGATCATCTCGCGGAACGCATCGATACGGTTGCCCTCGAAGAACATATGCTCGGTACGGCAAAGGCCGATGCCCTGTGCGCCCAGCTCTCTTGCCTTCTTTGCGTCAGCCGGAGTATCTGCGTTGGTGCGTACCTTTAAGGTTCTGTACTGGTCAGCCCATGCCATGATGCGGCCGAACTCACCTGCAATCTTCGCCTCTACGGTGGGGATTGCGCCGTCATATACACAGCCGGTGGAGCCATCGAAGGAAATCACATCGCCCTCATGGTAAACCTTGCCGGCCAGGGTGAACTGCTTGTTGGCCTCGTCCATGATAATGTCGCCGCAGCCGGATACACAGCATGCGCCCATGCCGCGCGCTACTACTGCTGCGTGGGAGGTCATACCGCCGCGGACAGTCAGGATACCCTGAGATGCCTTCATGCCGGTGATATCCTCCGGAGAGGTCTCCAGACGAACAAGAACAACCTTCTCGCCTCTTGCCGCCCACTCCTCTGCATCGTCAGCGGTGAAGACAATCTTACCGCATGCAGCGCCGGGAGCCGCGCCCAGAGCCTTGGCGATCGGGGTTGCAGCCTTTAATGCAGCCTGATCGAAGGTCGGGTGAAGCAGAGAATCCAGGTTACGCGGATCGATCATGGCAACT
>JAUNGW010000209.1 GCA_030524245.1 Eubacteriales bacterium | reverse complement strand
GCACGAAGCCATCCCTGCCGCTGCAGAAGCAGCGGGATTTTGAAATAGAACTCAATTGGAAGCAAAACCAACGATACCAACCCCAGATTAATATATTTTAAACCGTATGCTAAGAAGGCACACATATTCTCTGAAGAGAATTTGCGTGCTTTTATTTTTGACGTCGGAGTAATAGCAATGGAATGATCGTCCTGTCGCGGGAATTGCTTTGGAATGGAGATTGTTATGACTTTACAGGATTTTTTTGGAAAGTACCCGGAGGTCGCCGTTGCCTTTTCAGGAGGCGTGGATTCCGCTTACCTCCTGTATGCCGCGAAACAATACGCCAGAAAGGTACAGGCCTACTATGTAAAATCAGAATTTCAGCCTCAGTTCGAGCTGGACGACGCCGTTCGACTGGCAGAAGAATTAAACGCCGACTTGAGAATACTGGATCTGAATGTCCTTGCGGTTCCCTGCGTGAGCGATAATCCGGTCAACCGCTGCTATTACTGCAAAAAGGCAATTTTCACCGGAATTACCCGTGCCGCCAGGGCGGACGACTTTTCTGTTCTGCTGGACGGAACGAATGCCTCCGACGATGCCGGTGACCGTCCGGGAATGAAGGCTCTGCGGGAACTGTCCGTTCTCTCACCGCTCCGCGAATGCGGACTCACGAAAGCTGCTGTGAGAAACCTGTCAAAAGAGGCCGCGCTGTTTACATGGGACAAGCCCGCCTATGCCTGCCTCGCCACCAGAATTCCCACCGGTGAGAAAATAACCGCCGAAAAACTGGAAGCGACCGAGAGCGCCGAGAATTTTTTATTCTCCCTCGGTTTCACCGATTTTCGCGTCCGTTCGCAGGATGGCAACGCCAAAATCCAGCTTCCGGAGGATCAGATGGAGAACCTTCTGAATCACCGGAGAGAGATTCTGAGGGAATTGAAACGGTATTATAAATCTGTGGTTCTTGATTTGACCGCGAGAGAATAAGATTGTATCGCAGAAACCGCCTTCGCGGATTTCTGCTCGCAGCGCCGCAGGCAAGCTGCGGCGGAACGGAGATTACTATGAATACAGAAATTCGCAAGCTTCTGGAGGGTGTCAGCGATGGCTCGGTGAGCGTTGAGGACGCGCTACTGAAATTGAAAACCAAGCCTTTTGAGGACATTGGATACGCCAAGGTGGATATGCACCGTAAGCTTCGTCAGGGCACGGCAGAGGTCATCTATGGCGCAGGGAAAACCCCTGAGCAGATCACCGGAATCGCTGCGGCTATGCTGCAGAACGGGCAGAACACCATTCTCATTACCCGTCTTTCCGAGGATTCGGCTTCCGAAGTCGGCAAATCACACCCTCTTCATTACTACAGGGATGCCCGCTGCGGAGTGATCGGACAGATTCCTGCTCCCGACGGGATCGGCAAGATTGTTGTGGCGACCGGAGGAACCAGCGACATTCCCGTTGCGGAGGAAGCCGCCTTAACTGCCGCCGTTCTCGGCAACGAAGTGGTTCGTCTCTATGATGTGGGCGTCGCGGGACTGCACAGAACGCTTGCTCATTTGGATGATATTATGAGCGCCAGCGTCATTATCGCCATTGCCGGGATGGAAGGCGCTCTTGCCAGCGTGATCGGCGGGCTGGCCGACTGCCCTGTCATCGCCGTACCGACCAGCGTAGGGTACGGAGCCTCCTTTCACGGACTTTCCGCACTGCTGTCCATGCTGAATTCCTGCGCCAGCGGTGTGTCCGTCGTGAATATTGACAACGGCTTCGGAGCCGGATACCTTGCCAATATGATCAATCACATGAATATACAAAAGAACAAAACTGAAAATGAGAAGTAGGATTTTCATGCTAACAGTTCAGCCAGCCGGGAGCAAGAGGGGCAAATCGTGCTTGCACGGATTTGTGCCTCTTGCTTCCGGCTGAGGGAGCGCCAGATCATGAGCAAAGGTAGCCGCAAAGCGGCGGAGAGCACGGCAGCGCGGCGTTGCGAATGGCGTGGGCTGAACTGTTACTTTTCATGACGCTTTGTGCCTGATCGAATCGAAAGGAATGGATATCACAATGAAAACACTGTACATTGACTGCGGAATGGGCGCGGCCGGAGATATGCTGACGGCGGCGCTCATCGAATTGCTCCCGAATCCCGAAGAGTTTATAAACAGCTTAAACCGCCTGGCAATCCCCGGCGTTGTTTTTCAAATGGAAAATTCCGTAAAATGCGGCCTCACCGGAACGCATATCACTGTCACGGTAAATGGCGAAGAAGAAGGCTGCGAGCACCATCACGAACACGGCCATGAACATGAACACGAGCATAACCATGAACACAGTCACGAACACAGCCACGCGCATGAGCATGATGACCATTGCCA
>JAUNGW010000038.1 GCA_030524245.1 Eubacteriales bacterium | reverse complement strand
AGCTATCGTCCGTTGATTGCAGTAGAAATTAATGACAGGTCGCATTTGACGGATGAGAGACGAATCCGGGATCAGAAGGTCGCGAATATCTGTGAGGAAGCTGGGATTCCAATGATAAAATTGTGGACATCTTATGGGGTTAATCCGGAATACATAAAAAAGCGGATTACGGAAACCTATGCATCGCTGCCCGCAAAGCGCGTCCATCATTTTGCGGCTGAAAAGGACAGGGAAAAGCTGGCAGCACAGCAGTCAACGGTACAGCAGCAGCCGTCAGAATCAGAGCAGCCTGCAGAACTGCAAAAATCAGAGAGCCTGCAGCAGCTGAAGACACAAACGGCCGGTAGAAAGGGCTGTTATATTGCAACCTGTGTGTACGGGACCTATGATTGTCCGCAGGTATGGCTGCTGCGTAGATTCCGGGATACGTATCTGTCCAGAAGCCGAAGCGGCCGTATGTTCATAAAGCTGTATTACAGGATAAGCCCCAGCCTGGTAAAATGGTTTGGAGATAAAGCTCTGTTTAAAGCAATGGGAAAACGCTTGCTGGATGTGCTGACTGCACGCCTTCGCAGGAAAGGCATAAAGGATACGCCATATAAGGATTGATAAAGAACTGCCCTCCAAACCAGTCATTTTGGCGCTGGTTTGGAGGGCCATATATTTTCTATCATATGAAGTGTGTCCTACGATAGAAAAACGCTCCGCAAAGGATCCGCAGGCGTCTGATTCCACCCGCTCACATTCTCCCGTATCTGTATAAATCTTCTATAAATCCCATCCTCCGCCATCAGCTGTGCATGAGTTCCCTGCTGGGTGATCTGACCCTGCGAGACAACCAGGATCTGATCGGCGTTTTGAATGGTGTTCAGCCGGTGGGCAATGACGAGAAGGGTTTTGCCGCGGCAGAGCTCGGTGATGGCCTGCTGGATGAAGCTTTCATTGTCAGCGTCCACACTGGCGGTGGCTTCGTCAAGGATTACGATGGGAGCGTCCTTCAGGATGCAGCGGGCAATGGAGATCCGCTGCTTCTCGCCGCCGGAAAGGGTGGCGCCGCCTTCTCCGATTACGGTGTCATAGCCGTCGGGCAGAGCCATGATGAAGTCGTGGCAGCGAGCCTTTTTGGCGGCTTCGATGACCTCCTGGCGGTCTGCGTCCGGTCTTCCCATGCTGATGTTGTTGTAGATCGTGTCCTGAAACAGATACACCCGTTGGAAGACCATGCTGATATGATTCATCAGGTCGGAAAGGGGCACGTCCCTGACGTTGACGCCCCGTATCAGAACCTGGCCGGATGGCACGTCCCAGAATCTGGCTAGAAGGCTTGCGATGGTGGATTTTCCTCCGCCGGAAGGGCCGACCAGAGCCAGCATCTGGTTGGGAGCCAGAGAGAAGGATACATGATGCAGAACCTCTTTTTTGCCGTAGGCAAAGGACACATCCTGAAAGGCCAGCTCAGGCAGCTCTCTGCGTTCTGCCAGAATGCCGCGTTCCGTGGAACTGCTATTATGTTCCGTGGATCTGCCGCCTTCTCCCGTCCCGCCGCGTTCCGGGATCCTTTTGGTCCCCACATCTGCCAGCTCCTTCTGTGCGAACATTTCCTCTACCCGGTCCATGCAGCTGCTCATCACCGTCAGCCGGGTGCTCTGCATGTACAGAGCGCGGACAGGGCCGAACAGATCAAAGATAAAGAGCATCAGTCCGATCAGATCAGGCGTGGGGAGGGCGCCGCGTCTCTGGAGCCAGAAGGCAAGAGCCAGTACCACTGCCGCGCCCATGCCGTAGAGCGTATTCAGTTTCCGCTGCCAGGGGGCATGGTGATTCTCGAAATCGATGCTTGTCTCGCAGCTCTTTTGGAAATTCTCCGACAGCTCCACGGATTTTTCTCCCAGCATATTGTAGGACTTGATGATTCCAATGCCCTCGGCGAAATCAAGCACGGCCTTTGTGAGGCTTTCGCTTTGGGTCTGGCGGATCCGGGAGTCGTCCAGGCTTTCCCGCTCCATGCCACGGGCTGTGAGGATGACCAGCAGCAGGACCAGCAGGGCGGTCAGCCCGAGCCAGGGGTTCAGGAAGAACAGGAAGGCTGTCATGATAATCTGGGCAAATACATAGCTCATCATGTCAGCCAGCGCCGTCATGCAGTTTTCCTCAATAAATACCATGTCGGTGGACAGAACGGAGCTGATTTTCCCAATGTTGCCCTCTGTAAAATATCCCATGGGCATTTTGCGGAGATGGGCGCCCAGCTCCATCCGTTTGTCTGCGAACATCAGAAAGCCGGCGGTGGACTGGAGCCGGTCGGAAAGATTGTGAAACAGCGCCTGCAGAACAAGAGAGAGCAGCATGAGGACGCCTGTAAGCAGGCAGAGCGCTTCCGTCATGGTTCCCTCATAAAAATGTACAATAATAAAGAAGGCAAGGCCGATGGGCGCCTTGGCCAGCATGGCCTTGAGAAAGGAAAATACCAGCGCCAGCCGGATCCTTCCCTGATATTTTCCGGCGGCAGTAAAAATTCGTTTCATCATGGAAATCATGTTATGCCTCCTCCTTTCCTGCGCTGACGGCCCAGCCGGCGCTTCCAAGAGATGCCTGCCACAGCTTTTCGTATTCCGGACAGCCGGAGAGAAGCTCCTGGTGAGTGCCGCAGCCGGCCACACGTCCTTCCTTCAGAACGCAGATCTGATCGGCGTTTGCGATGGAGGACAGCCGGTGGGCGATGACGATTACTGTTTTACCCCGGATAATCCGGGCAATGGCAGCGTTCATTTTTTCCTCGTTTTCTGGGTCTATGAAGGCCGTGGCCTCGTCAAGCACCACAATGGGCGCATCCTTTAAAATGGCTCTGGCCAGGGAAATCCGCTGCCGCTCCCCGCCGGACAGCTGTTTTCCTCCGTCTTCGGCCATGGTATGGATACCATGTTCCAGACGATCCAGGAAGGAGCCGCACTGGGCGGCTTCGGCTGCTGCAAGAACCTCCTGATCCGTGGCATCCGGCCGTCCCAGACGGATATTTTCCAGCAGGCTCATGTGAAAAAGAAACTGCTCCTGGGATACAAAGGAAATCTGCTGGTTCAGGGTCTCCAGGCTCATGGAGCGGATATCCTGGCCTCCGATGGAAATGGAGCCGCCGCTGACATCGTAAAAATGGACAAGCAGCCTGGCCAGTGTGGATTTTCCGCTGCCGGATTCGCCCACCAGGGCGGTCATGGTGCCGGGACGCGCCTGCAGGGAGACGCCGTGCAGCACCTCATCGGCCCCATAGGAAAACCGCACGTCCTGAAAGGCGATCTGATGGTCATTCCCGGAAAACGGGGCGTTGGTCTGGATGAGGGGCGGTTCTGACATCAGCTTTTCCAGGCTTTCGATTTTGTAGGCCACCTGCGGAATCGAGGCCATAAAGCTGATGGCCCGCAGAAGCGGTGCGCCGACGGCAAAGGACATGCAGAGCACCAGTACAAGATGAGGAAGGGATGAATAGCCCTTCAATACCAGCCAGGCGCCTGCAGGCAGGGTAAACATAGCTGTGCAGGGCAGGACACTGTTGTAGAGCGCCATCCAGGGCCAGCAGACCCGGTACCAGTCAAGAGTAAAATCACGGTAATTTTTAATGGAGCTTTCAAAGCGGCGGTAGGATTCTCCGTCCCGGTTAAAGACCTTGACAACCTCCATGCCGTTTATGTACTCCACGATGGTATTGTTCATGACGGCAGCCGCCTGATAGTACTGATCCATTTTTGACATTCCGGACTGATACATGGCGCCCATGGCCAGAATGCCCGGCGGCAGAGACAGCAGAGACAGAAACGCCAGCTTCCAGTCCGTGAGGAACATGGCCAGGAAGACGGCCAGGGGGATGGCAAGGTTTGCCGCGCCCTCAGGAATGGCGTGGGCTAAAAGCAGCTCAATATTGTCAATGTCGTCCAGGAACATTTTCTTGACTGTTCCCACGCCCTTTTCCTGGATCACGCCCAGCGGCAGCTTTTCCAGCCGTCCCTGCAGGGAGACCCGCAGGTTTTCCAGGGTGTGGTAGGCCGCCTCGTGGGAGAGGGAGAGGCCGTGGACGTAGAACACGGCGTAAAGGACCAGGCAGAGGACGATGGCCCCCAGCCGGATCAGAATAAAGCCGGCGCTGATATCCTGGCGCGCCAGCAGAGGGATGATCAGCTGATAAATCAGCCAGAAGGGAAGGACGTTTACGAAAACGCCTGCAAGGAGAAATAAAGTGGCGGCCCGGATGGTCCGCCGGTAATCTCCCGTGTACTCCAGAACCTTGCTGAACATGAAATGCCTCCTTGTATAAATGAAATTGATGCCTGTTTACATATCCTTCGGAAATCCAAAGACGCTGTACCAGTCAAACAGCCGGCATATAATGCGGCAGTGAGCCTTTATCTGCTCCCAGGAAAATCCGTGGATGAAGGGTTCGTAGATGGTGACCCAGAAGGCGGATAAAAGCACATGGAGCTCATCGGTGGAAAGTTCGCAGGAGGTCAGTCCTCTTTTTTTCGTCTCCAGATAGAAACCGCATGTGGCTTCTGTCATTTTTGCGGCCCAGTCATGCCGGAAATCAGCGTAGCGGGTACCCTGGGCGCCGGTGAGAAGCAGAACAAAATCGTCGTGGCGGTCGTAGAGGAACTGGAACCACCACATCACATAGTCCTCATCCATGTTCCAGGCCTCTATAAGCTGCCTGTCCGTGAGCAGGGAGGGATCCAGGGCTGATTTTTCTGCCAGAACGGCGTTTAAATCGGCCACAGTGTCCGCTACTGCCGCGCAGAACAGCTCCTCCTTGCCTCGGTAGCGCTTATACAGGGCGCCGGTGGTTACCTCCGCTTTTTCGCAGATGGCCTTCAGAGAAGCCATCTCAAAACCGTTCTTTAAAAATTCCTCCCGGGCGCTCCTTAAGATTCTCGGGTCAATCGAATGATCTGCTTTTGCCAAGCTCTTTTCCTGCCTTTCCGCCGTGCCACGGTGATTTTTGCCGCCTTCGGCCTAATTGAATTGATAATGCGATTATCGATAATCTGATTATCAATCTAGCACCGGGGAAAATATTTGTCAACACAAAAGAATAAAAGAACTGATTGATGAGAAAATATAATCGATAGCGCCATTTACTTTCAGAAAGCCATATGGTAAATTATAGTCAGTTAGCGAGTTCTAACTAATATGTGATCAAGGGCAGGTGTCTCTGCTTTTCACGAAATGGAGACAAAAAACGCCCTGTAAGAAAGGATGAGAACAGCTATGAAGCATTTACAGATTGAAAAGGTAATCGGACGGGAGATTATCGATTCCAGAGGAAATCCTACGGTAGAAGCAGAGGTTGTGCTGTCGGACGGAACCGTTGCCAGAGGAGCGGCGCCCAGCGGTGCGTCCACCGGTGAGTTTGAGGCGCTGGAGCTTCGCGATCAGGACAAGAGCCGGTTCGGCGGCAAGGGAGTGTTAAAGGCAGTAGAGAATATTAATACCGTGATCAACGAGGGCCTGAAGGGCATGGATCCGTCGGATGTATATGCCGTTGACGGGAAGATGATTGCGCTTGACGGTACAAAGGACAAGTCAAAGCTGGGAGCAAACGCGATTCTGGCTGTGTCCATCGCCAGCGCCCGCGCTGCGGCGGAGAGCCTTGGTATCCCGCTGTACCGCTTCCTGGGAGGCGTAAACGGCAACCGTCTGCCTCTTCCCATGATGAATATTTTAAACGGCGGCGCTCACGCGGCCAACACTGTGGACGTACAGGAGTTTATGATTATGCCGGCGGGAGCAGCCTCCTTTAAGGAAGGACTGCGCTGGTGTACAGAAGTTTTCCACGCTCTGGCAGCTCTTTTAAAGGAGAGAGGACTTGCTACCTCTGTAGGCGACGAGGGCGGCTTTGCTCCGGATCTGGGAAGCGATGAGGAAGCGATCCAGTGCATTCTTGAGGCGGTAAAGCGCGCAGGCTACGAGCCTGGAAAGGATTTCGTGCTGGCTATGGACGCTGCCTCCAGTGAGTGGAAGAGCGGCGTGAAGGGCGAGTATCTTCTGCCGAAATGCGGAAAGCGCTTCACTTCTCAGGAGCTGGTGAACCACTGGAAGGAGCTGTGTGAGAAATACCCGATTTACTCCATTGAGGACGGCCTGGACGAGGAAGACTGGGAAGGCTGGCAGCATATGACGAAGGAGCTGGGCGGCAGGATTCAGCTGGTTGGCGACGATCTGTTTGTGACCAACACCGAGCGCCTGAAAAAGGGTATCGAGAGCGGCTGCGGCAACTCCATTCTGATTAAATTAAATCAGATCGGAACCGTTTCCGAGACTCTGGAGGCTATTAAGATGGCTCACAAGGCCGGCTACACAGCCATTGCCTCCCACCGCTCCGGCGAGACGGAGGACACCACCATCGCAGATCTGGCCGTAGCGTTAAATACCTGCCAGATCAAGACGGGAGCGCCCAGCCGCAGCGAGCGTGTGGCAAAGTACAATCAGCTGCTGCGCATTGAGGAGGAGCTTGGCGCCTCTGCTGTATTCCTGGGTATGGACGCATTTAACCGCAGATAGACAGGGTTCGCCTGACGGCGGATCTCCACCATAATAAGTGAAAGGAAGAAAAAATATGTCATTAATCGGAAAAGAAATCAGTGATTTTAAGGTGCAGGCCTATGTAAACGGCGAGTTTCAGGAGGTAAAGAAGGCGGATGTCCTTGGCAAATGGGCTGTGTTCTTCTTCTATCCGGCAGATTTTACCTTTGTGTGCCCCACAGAGCTGGAGGATCTGGCCAACAAATACGAGGAATTTAAGGGGATCGGCTGTGAGATCTACAGCGTTTCCTGCGACAGCCATTTTGTCCATAAGGCATGGCATGACGCATCCAAGACCATCAAGAAAATCCATTATCCCATGCTTGCGGATCCCACGGGAAAGCTGGCCCGCGACTTCGATGTGATGATCGAGGAGGACGGCATGGCTGAGCGCGGAAGCTTCATTGTGAATCCGGAAGGAAAGATCGTTGCTTATGAAGTGATTGCCGGAAATGTGGGCAGAAACGCAGATGAGCTGTTCCGCCGGGTGCAGGCGTCCCAGTTTGTTGCAGAGCACGGAGACCAGGTATGTCCGGCAAAATGGCAGCCCGGCGCAGAGACCTTAAAGCCCAGCCTGGATCTGGTTGGTCTGATCTAAAGAAGGAGAATTATGGAGATTTCCAATAACTTATATGATGTCATCATCGTAGGCGGCGGCCCGGCAGGGCTGTCGTCTGCCATATATGCAGCCAGGGCAAAATACCGCGTCCTGGTTCTTGAAAAAGAAAAAATCGGCGGCCAGATCACCATCACCTCGGAGGTAGTGAACTATCCGGGCGTGGGACGTACCAGCGGAAAGGAGCTGACCCAGGCCATGAAGCTTCAGGCGGAGAGCTTCGGAGCAGAGTTTGCCATGGGTGAGGTGCTGGATATGGAGCTGGAGCAGGATGTGAAGACTCTGCGCACCACCGCCGGAGAGTACAAGGCCCTTGGCGTGGTGCTGGCCACGGGGGCGAATCCGAGAAAGCTCGGCTTTAAGGGCGAGAAGGAGTTCCAGGGCCGCGGTGTGGCTTACTGTGCTACCTGCGACGGCGAATTCTTCACAGGCCTGGAGGTGTTTGTTATCGGCGGCGGCTTCGCGGCGGTGGAGGAAGGCATTTTCCTGACCAAGTACGCGAAGAAGGTTACGATGATTGTCCGCGAGGATCATTTCAGCTGCGCGGCAACCGTGTCGGACAAGCTGAAGGATGAGCCGAGGATCTCTGTGCGGTTCAACACGGAGATTGTGGAGGCTGGCGGGGACGGTATGGTTTCCCGGGCAAGGTTCCGGAACAATCAGACCGGCGAGGAGTGGACCTATGAGGCCAGCCCGGAGGACGGCTGCTTCGGCATCTTCGTGTTTGCGGGATACGTTCCGAATACAGGCTGGATGAACGGAGCAGTGGCCTGCAATGAGCAGGGCTATCTGCTGACAGACATAAATCAGAAGACAAACGTGGACGGCGTTTACGGCGCCGGAGACGTGTGCGTAAAGAATCTGAGACAGGTAGTGACGGCAGTGTCCGATGGAGCGGTTGCAGCCACCTCCCTGGAAAAGCATGTGTCGGCAATTCACGGAAAGCTGGAGCTTCCTGAGCTTCCAAGGCCGGCGGCAAAGGGCTCTGCGGCAGCTGCCGCAGACGGCCAGGCGGAAGCGAAGCTGGAGCGGGAGCGCAGAGCCTCGGCTGTGGCAGAAGCAGGCAGCCAGGGATTTTTATCGGAGGAGATCAAAGCGCAGCTGGAAGGGCTGTTCCCGAAATTTGGCCATCCCGTGAGAATAGAGGCGGAGCTTGACGGCAGCGCCTTATCCGGTGAGATAAACGGCTTCCTGGGCGAGCTTGAGGCTCTGACGGACAAGCTGATCTGCAGCCGCAGAGAGCTTACGGAGGACGAGAAAAAAGCGAAGGAGGCGGCGGGAGAGCTGCTTCCGGCCCTGCGGATCTTCCGGGAGGATAAAAGCGGCGGCAACGTGGTGTTCCACGGCGTTCCGGGCGGCCACGAATTCAATTCCTTTATCATTGCCCTTTATAATATGTCCGGAGACGGACAGCCGGTGGATCCGGCTCTGAAGGAGCAGATTATGTCCATCAAAAAAGACATCAACGTAAAGGTGATGGTGTCTCTGTCCTGCACGATGTGCCCGGAGGTGGTCATGGCAGTACAGCGGATCGCCGCCATGAATCCTCATGTGACCGGTGAGATGATGGATCTGATGCACTATCCGGAATGGAAGCAGAAATATAAAGTGATGAGCGTGCCCTGTATGGTGGTAAACGGCGGGGCCGTGCATTTCGGAAAGAAGAATCTGGAGGAAGTAACGAAGCTTCTGACAGAGCTCTGATGCTGCCGAAGGAAAGATATTAATATTGGTACCGCAGGAAGCGGCTTCCTGTGATACAGAAAAAAGGAGCGGTCCTGACAGGCCGCTCCCATTTGATTTTCAGGGAATCCGCTATGGAGTTACCGGGTGCTCTGAGATGAACTTCTTGATGGCGTCAAAGCTCTCCTGGCTGATGTCATGCTCCACACGGCACGCGTCCGCAGCGGCAGTCTCAGGCGAAACCCCCAGACTGATAAACCAGTTGCAGAGAATGGTGTGCCGCTCATAGGTGGAGGACGCCAGCTTTCTTCCTTCTTCAGTCAGATGGATAAAGCCCTCCTCTGAGGTAGTGATGTAGCCCCGGTTCTTTAAGTTCTTCATGGCGATACTGACGCTGGGCTTGGAATATCCCAGCTCCGTGGCGATATCGATGGAACGGACGGACGGCATACGGTTGCTTAAAACAAAAATTGTCTCCAGATAATCCTCCACAGATTCTTCTGATTTGTGCTGAATATAGCTCATGAAAACCCTCCTCACATACTATTACACATTATCTTAACATCTTACGGGCTAAAAAGCAAGATTTCCAGCAGAAGCGAATTTGAATTAATGAGAAAATATTATCAATAAGAAAATTGACATGGAAAATATGTTAGCGTATACTAACTTAATGAGAATGTTTTTCAATCAATGACCCGGCGCAGCAGGAACGGGCGGAAAAGAGGAGAGGACCATGCCGGAGAAGATGGACCAGGCCCAGGAGACAATATATCACCGCAGCAGGATGCAGAGGGAGATGATCATCCAGACATTGCGGGAGCGGGGATGCAGAATTACGAAACAGAGACTTTTGCTTTTGGATATTATTTTGGATAATGAATACGCCTGCTGTAAGGAGATTTATTACAAGGCTTCCCAGAAGGATCCGAGGATCGGCACAGCCACAGTTTACCGGATGGTGAAGACGCTGGAGGATATCGGCGCCATTGTCCGCAACAACATGTACCAGATAAAGGGCGAGGGACAAGAGGATGGTGTCAGCTGTATTATCGAGCTGTCCGACCATACGGTGCTGACCCTGCCGCCGGAGCAGTGGAGCCAGGTGGTGAAAAAAGGCCTTGGGGCCTGCGGATACGGGGAGAACAGGGACGTGCTGGGCGTCCGCTTCAGCCATGACGTCATCCGGAAAAGAAGGTAAATGAAAAAAATTATCAACAAGCAAAAAGTGCTGGAATTTTTGTGCTATTAGGTATAGAATAATGCTTAAACAAAAATTAGTCACTGTAGTCAATGATAAAAGCTGGAGGGATCTCAATGAAAAATCACAGGTTCTGGGCATGGGCGATGGTTTTCTGCCTGTGCATGACAGTGTATACCGGCTATAAGCACAAATAACAGGAGGCACTATTATGAAATTACTGGATTGCATCAACTTAAAGAAGACTGGAATTTTTGCAGCAGGCGTATTATTCGGAACAGCAGGCGTGAAGGTGCTTGCAAGTGATGACGCCAAGAAGCTTTACACCAACTGCACGGCGGCGGTTCTTCGCGCAAGAACCTGCGTGCTGAACACCGTTTCCTCCATTCAGGCCAACGCCGAGGATATTTACGCCGAGGCGCAGCAGATCAATGAGGACAGAGCGGCGAAAGCGGAAGAGTGCTGCGTGGACGGCGAGGAAGCTGCAGATACTGAGGCATAAGCGGCAAAGAGAGTGATACAACAAAAACACCTGTAATTTACAGGTGTTTTTCGTTGCCTCTGCATCCGGAGACAGCAGTATGTCCCGGAGGACAGGCTCTCCTGACAGAAAAGAGGGAATCCAGATGAAATTTAAAATCATGCATGAAATCAGAGGCAGGATCCGTATCCAGACGGTTTCAGGCGGAATGAGCGCCCGTCAGGCGGATATCCTGCAGTATTATTTAACAAATCTGCATTTTGTCCATTCAGCCAGGGTGCAGGAGCGGATCGGAAGCGCCGTGATCTGCTATGAGGGCGGCAGAGAACAGGTGGTTGACGCGCTGAGGGCCTTTCATTACGAGACGGCTCAGGTGCCGGAAAGCTATCTGCAGAATTCCGGCAGAGCGCTGAACCGGGAATACTGGGATAAGCTGGTTACAAGGGCTGTCCTGCGCGCAGGCAACCTGATGTTTGTGCCGTACCCGGTCCGGGCAGCGATTACCTGGATTAAGTCTGTAAAATATATTAAAAGCGGCGTGGATACCCTGCGCAGAGGGAAGATTGAGGTGCCGGTGCTGGACGCTACGGCGATCACTGTTTCCCTGCTGAGAAATGATACGGGCACCGCTGGCTCCGTGATGTTTCTGCTGGGCGTCGGCGAGCTTCTGGAGGAGTGGACGCACAAGAAATCCGTGGGTGATCTGGCCCGCAGCATGTCTCTCAACGTCAGCAAAGTATGGATGGTGAAGGACGACCAGGAAGTTTTAGTGCCGGTGAACATCGTAAAGCCGGGAGATCAGGTGAAGGTGCGGGTAGGCAATGTGATCCCGTTCGATGGCACGGTGGTAAGCGGCGAGGCCATGGTCAACCAGGCTTCCTTAACCGGCGAGTCCATTCCGGCGGCAAAAACTGCCGGCGCCTCCGTCTACGCAGGAACTGTGGTGGAGGAAGGGGACGTGCTTCTGGAGGTAAAGGAGACCAACGGATCCAGCAAGTTTGAGAAGATCGTCACCATGATCGAGGAATCGGAAAAGCTCAAATCCTCGGTGGAGAGCAAGGCAGAGCATCTGGCGGATCAGCTGGTGCCCTACACGCTGGCAGGAACCGGCCTTGTATATCTGCTGACGAGAAATGTCACCAAGGCGCTGTCTGTGCTGATGGTGGACTTTTCCTGCGCACTTAAGCTGGCTATGCCGATTTCCGTGCTGTCAGCGATCCGCGAGGCGAGTCAGTACAATATTACCGTTAAGGGCGGCAAGTATCTGGAGGCTATGGCTGAGGCGGACACGATTGTGTTTGACAAGACCGGCACCCTGACGAAGGCGGAGCCCACGGTGGTGGACGTGGTGCCCTTTGACGAGACGAAGTCTCCGGATGAGCTGCTGCGGATTGCCGCCTGCCTGGAGGAGCATTTCCCCCATTCCATGGCGAAGGCCGTGGTGGACGCGGCGAAGAAAAAGCATCTGGTGCATGAGGAAATGCACACCCAGGTTCAGTATATCGTCGCGCATGGTATTTCCACCACTTTGGAGGGAAAACGGGCGGTAATCGGAAGCCATCATTTCGTATTTGAGGATGAGCACTGCGTGGTTCCGGAACACCTGCAGGAGCGGTTTGACAATCTGCCGCTGGAGTATTCGCATCTGTATCTGGCTATCGAGGGCGAGCTTGCGGCGGTGATCTGTATTCAGGATCCCCTGCGTCCGGAGGCGCCGGAAGTGATTGCCGCCTTGAAGAGGGCCGGAATCAGCAAGATCGTCATGATGACCGGAGACAGCGACAGAACGGCGAAGGCCATCGCGGCGAGGGCCGGAGTGGACGAGTATTATTCGGAGGTTCTGCCGGAGGATAAGGCCCGGTTTGTCAGCCAGGAAAAGGCCGCCGGCCGGAAGGTAGTGATGATCGGCGACGGAATCAACGACTCCCCGGCGCTTTCTGCCGCAGACGTGGGCATTGCGGTCAGCGACGGAGCAGAGCTGGCGCGGGAGATCGCCGATGTGACTGTGGGCTGCGATGATCTTTACGGGCTTCTGACCCTGAAGGAATTAAGCAACCAGCTGATGAAGCGGATTCACTGGAATTACAGGACCATTGTGGGCTTTAACGCAGGCCTGATCGGACTTGGAGTCGGCGGCGTGATCCAGCCTGCCTTTTCCGCCCTGCTTCATAACACCTCGACTCTGGCCATCGGCCTTAAGAGCATGGGGAATCTGCTGCCGGAACAGGCGCAGTCCTGAACAATTATAAAAACAGACAGAAGACAGAGAAGCGCTGCTTTGACGTGCGGCTGTATGGGAAACAGACAGCCGTGCGTAGGCGGCGCTTTTTGCGCCGAAAAAGTGTCCTTATTTGATTTTTGTCTGTTTTTATAAAAAAGTGTATATTTTCTGTGAAAACTACAGGGGGATCATGGAAAAATGCATGATTTATACGGGAAAAACCATGTGATATATCAGCAAAATTATATAAGCTATACTGGAAATCAGCAGATGCAGAGATACCGATGATACGGAAACGTGATTTGGCTCTGCGGCAGGCAGGAGAAGGAGTAAATGGAGTATGAAAAAGAGTGTGATCAGATTTGCCGCCAGAGTACTGACCGTGGCGCTGACAGCGGGAAGCATTCTTGGAGCCCCGGTGTCTGTGCAGGCGCAGACAGACCGCGGAGCAGAGTCCGATACTGTACAGGCTGTGGTATCGGGAACAAAGTGGTATGACACGGATGGAGAGCGGATTCAGGCTCACGGAGGCCAGATGTTCCGGGCGGATGCAGACGGAACCGGAGAGAAATGGTGGTGGGTCGGCGAGGATAAGAGCGAGGGACGTATTCCGATCCGCGGAGTGCATCTGTATTCGTCGGATGATATGTACAGCTGGACAGATGAGGGAACCATCCTGCCGGCCTTTGAAAAAGCAGAAGACGTTCGTTCTGCAGCATGTTATGAGGACTATACAGACGAGCAGTGCGAAGAAGTGTTTTTCTATTTTAACGAGAGGAACTGTATTATTGAAAGACCCAAGCTGCTGTACAATGAAAAAACGGATAAATGGGTGCTGTGGTATCATTCAGACGGCCCAGACAGCAGCGGAAATGGACGCTATTCCAGAAATCTGATCGGTGTGGCAGTCAGCGATGAGATTACAGGACCATATCAGTTTATCGGAGCCGCGAAGGCTTACGGAAATGGCGGTGTCGCAGGGCAGGGCGACAGCAAGCTGTCAAATGGCGGTTCAGGAGACATGACTGTATTCAAGGATGATGACGGAACTGCTTATCTGATCTATGTGACCAGTAAAGACGGTACGAACAATGCAATGTCCATTGCAAAGCTGAATGAGAGCTATACGGGCCTGGTTACTGATAAAAACTATGGGGAAGAGGGCTATAAGCTGTTTGATTCCTCAAAGACGGCTGTTTCCGGGAAGGATTTCTTTTATGATGTATTAAATGAGAAGCAGAGAGAGGCGCCGGCTGTTTTTAAGTATAAAGACACCTATTACATGGGAGTTTCCACGACTGGCGGATGGAATCCCAGCTTTACCACATTGTTCCGGTCAAAAACCATGCTGGGAAGATGGGAGAAGGTCAGCAAAAGTTTGTTTTCCGGTACGGACACCTGGGAGCCGGACGAACCGTATATGACCAGTATTGCCGGTAAGAAAAAGGGATTCAGCTCTACGGCGGACAATTCATTTTCATCTCAGATCACGTATGTGGTTCCTCTGGACGCGGAGAATGGATTATTTCTCTACATGGGCGACCGCTGGTGGGATCCGGATACATATGGGAAGGCTCAGGGCTATACGGATAAAAACAGCGATAAATATGGCTTTCCTCTTTCAGATGCCCGGTATGTGTGGCTGCCCTTTACCATGAACGAGGACGGTACCATGAACCGTATTGAGATGCGGAACTCATGGACAACGGACGAGCTGAAGGACATGCTGCCGCTGAAGATTTATACGGAGCTTCCGGCTGCTGTTACAAGGTCAGAGCTTCCGGAGCAGCTGGAGGTAGATGCAGCTGGAGAGAGGACGACGCTGCCGGTTGTCTGGACTGTATCTTCCGGAAACCTGGATGGAATCGGCCCGGTCAGCCTGACTGGCGAGGTGGAAGGATTAGACAAGACGGTAAGCTGGAACACGGTTGTATATCCGGAAAATACAAAGTATCTGATCGACTGCGGTATGGAAGACCAGAAAAAAGAGTCGGAGATTTATCAGGCGGTAAATCTTGTAAATCCGCTGAAAAATAAAACGGCAGACCGCGAAGCTTCAGACAGCACAGACACCTGGGGACGCACAGGAGCTGCAACGTCCAAGGCATATGACCCCGGAAAGGGACTTTACAGTACTGGCTGGTACGGGGAAAACGGAAAGAATGCGGGCTTCTCCTATCGTTTCGTGCTGGAAAAGGGAGAATATGAAATCACCACCGGGCACACAGAATGGTGGAACGATCCGCGCAGGACGATAGTAACCGCGAAGGTCGGCGATGAGGAGGAAACTCTTCTGGGAACGGCAGAGTGGGGAAAAAACAAGAAGGGAACGACGGTAAATGTTACCGGAACCATTCAGGTGCCGGAGGATAATACTGAGGTGGTTTTAAGCTTTACTGCCGGCGGAGACAAAGGCGCGGCAGTGTCCTACATTGTAATTGCAGGAGGGCCGCAGGAGCCGGAGCGTGATGTTGTCGGCATCCATGTGGAAAAGCTCCCGGACAAGACGGTTTATCAGATCGGTGAGGAGCTGGAGCCGGATGGAATGGTAGTGGTTGCAAGCGTCAGCAACGCAGAACCCATCGTTTTGCAGGAGGATCAGTATCAGACCAGCGAGCTGGATTCTTCTTCGGAAGGTGAAAAAATCATTACCGTCTCCTTCCAGGAAAAGAACGGACCGCTGTTTACGGATGAATTTGTGGTTACGGTACGGGATGATGAAATTACGGATGAGGATGACGCCAACCGTATAAAGGAAATCCGGATAGCCAGAAATCCGGATAAAATGAAGTATCAGACAGGCGAGGCCTTCGATCCGGCAGGTATGGTCGTCAGGGCAGTCAGAAAGGCTACCGACAGCAACGCAACGGAAAGCAATGCACAGCCGGCGGAGCAGGAGCTGAGCCTGGACGCGCTTGAGTATGAGTATGATTTCTCAGCTCCCGGAAAAACAGATGTTACGGTCATTTATACAGAGGAAGATGGCAGCGGAGAAGAGAGGAGCTTTAAGGCGTCGGTTGAGGTTGAGGTATATTCGGCTGAGGAGGAATATTATACTGTCGGAATTATGATCAGGAAAAAGCCGGACAAGCTTTTGTACAAGACTGGCGAAGCCTTTGATCCGGAGGGAATGATCGTGGCTGCAAAGCAGAAGGCAAGTCCCAGCAACGCGGCGCGGACCATTTCGCTTTCGGATGAAGATCTGGAGTATCAGTATGATTTCGGGACGCCGGGCGAGAAAACCGTTCGGATTCTGTATACGGATGTGGACAAAAAGCAGGAAGAACGGACGTTCCGCACATCGTTGTCTGTTACGGTTACGGTGAGAAGAGCGTCTGGCAGTGACGACAGCGGCAGCTATGGTTCTTCTGTGGCGGCGTCAGGAAGCGTGTACCGCGATGAGAAGAAGGGAACGATAAATTCCATTCTTGGTATTGTGACCGGATCCGGCGATGGCTTCAGCAGCTGGAATCAGAATGAGCGCGGATGGAGGCTTTTCTATGCGGATGGAACCATGGCAGCCGGAAGCCAGACAGATGACGGGCGCGGCGGCAGGCTGGAGCAGGTTGCATGGGAGCGGGTAAACGGCGCATGGTATCCTTTTGGCGCAGACGGATATCTCAAAACCGGATTTATCTATGATCATGCCCTGGGCGGATGGTTTTATGTGGATGTGAACCGCGGAATGCTGACCGGATGGCAGACAATCGATGGAAAGCAGTATTTCTTCAGCACCAGTCATGACGGAAAGGGAGGAATGCTTGCAGAGGGAATGACGCCTCCGGAATCTGCTCTTTGAGGCTTTTGCAGCTGAAGAACATGCAGATAAGAAGTTTATATTTGACGAACAGGCAAGACTGTGATATGCTGTTATCCATTGAACCATCTGGAAACAGTATTCATAAAGGATAAGGCCAACTGCGCAAAACGCCGTAGGGGAAGTAGTATTTCTCGTGCGGCGTTTTTCGATGTTTTCCGGAGAGCGGGAAAGGGATGCGGGCGGCCGGCAGGAGAGAGATGTATGGAACAGGGACAGGACAGCTACGAGCAGATGAGAGAGGCGCGCCGCCGGCGCCGGATTATGCAGGCCAGGCGGGAGAAGCGGCGCAGGAGGATGATCCGGCTGTACGCGCTGCTTGCGGTGTGCGCCGTGGTGGTGGTTTTTCTGATTGCAGGAGCAGTGAAGGTGATCGGGGGGCTGCTTGGCGGAAGCGGAGAACCGGAGAACGAAACGGCAGCCACAGTGCAGTCGGAAGGGATGAGGATGGACGGCGGAGGAGATGAACTGCCGGATGCGGCAGGTCAGGGGACAGCGCCCTGGCCTGATGCGGCTCAGTCTGATGCTGCAGGCCGGACTGCTGTACAGCCGGGCGCTGAGGATCCGGACATGGCGGTGCAGTCCGGCGCGGCCGGTCAGAATGGAACCGGAGAAGAGAAAACAGCCACCCGACGTTACTCTGCCTCCAGAACAGGCTCCACCCAGCCAATGAACGGCGAGGTATACAGCAGCTACGGCATTTTTGTGGATTTGGCGTCTGATACGATTCTGGCGGAGCGAAATTCAGATACGGTGATTAATCCGGCGTCCATGACGAAGATTCTGACCGTGCTGACAGCCGCTGAGCAGCTGGAGGAGGGGGATTTGGACGATACCTTTACGATTACCAGAGATATTACCGACTACAGCTACGTCAACGACTGCAGCAATGCCGGCTTTGAGGTGGATGAGAAGGTGACGGTGAGGGATCTGTTCTACGGCACGATTCTGCCCTCCGGCGGCGAGGCCGCCGCGGCGCTGGCCACCTGCACGGCCGGATCGCTGGATGCCTTTGTGGAGCTGATGAACAAAAAGCTGGAGGAGCTGGGGCTGTCGGGGACCGCTCATTTCACAAACTGCGTGGGCCTTTACGATGCAAACCACCACTGTACTGTCTACGATATGGCCATGATTTTGGAGGCGGCGCTGGACAATGAGCTGTGCCGGGAGGTGCTTTCCGCCAAAACCTACACCACCTCCGCCACAGACCAGCATCCGGAGGGCATCCAGCTGTCCAACTGGTTTTTGCGGCGGATCGAGGATAAGGATACCGGCGGCCATGTGGTCAGCGCAAAAACCGGCTACGTGGTTCAGTCCGGAAACTGCGCTGCCAGCTACGGCGTGGACAACCGCGGACGCGGCTATATCTGCGTGACCGCGGACGCCACAAGCAGCTGGCGCTGCATTTATGACCATGTGGCGCTTTATAAGCAGTTCTCAGGAGAATAAAGACGGGGCTTGCGGCGCTACGGCCGTCTGCTGCTTTCGTAGTCCTTCAGCGCCTTCAGCGCCTCTCCGGAGAGCGGGAACAGAATCGCCAGATTAAATACAGTCATTAAACCAACGCCCACATCGCCCAGATCCCAGACAAAGGTGTAGGCGGCCAGTCCTCCGATAAACAGCATCACCAGGGCCAGAACCTTGTAGGCGGTCTGGGAAAACCAGTTGTCGCCGAATAAGTAGGACACATTGGACCGGGCGTAGAACAGGATGCCGATAAAGGTGGAGAAGCTGAACAGCCACAGGATCACGGCGATGAAGATCACACCGAAGGGGCCAACGTGGTAGCTCATGGCGGCCTGCATCAGGTCCATGCCCTCCAGTCCCGCGGTAATGTCCGCAGGAACCAGCAGGATGATCATGGCGGTGCAGCTGCAGATGATGATGGTGTCGATGAAGACGCCGAGGGCCTGAACCAGTCCTACCGAGGCAGGGTGGCGGCTCTGGGCGGCGGCGGCAGCGCAGGGAGCGGAGCCGCTTCCCGCTTCATTGGAGAACAGTCCCCGTTTAACCCCATTCATCAGTACGGCTCCGAAGCCGCCGGCCACAGCCTGGCGGATGCCGAAGGCTTCCTCGAAGATCCGGGCAAATATGCCGGGAAGCTGGTTTAAGTTAATCAGGATCAGAAAAACAGTCATGACAAAGTAGCATCCGGCCATAATGGGAACCAGAATATCCAGCACCTTGACCGTGGCGTTTTTACGCAGCACGATGACGGCGGAAATGGCCACCAGCACGATGGTGGTGTAAAGGGGCGGGATATGAAAAGCGTTCTTAAAGGCGGAGGTCACGGAGTTGCCGATTACCTGGCTGATGCCGAACCAGCAGATCAGGCCGGACAGGGCGAACAGCACAGCCAGCAGGCTGTAGCGCTGTTTTTTTCCGCCGCGGAGCCGTTCCATATAACTGTGGATGTAGTAGGCGGGGCCGCCCCGGTATCCGCCGTAAAGGGGATCCTTCTCCTTGTAGAGTTGGGCCAGGGTCGCCTCGATGAACGCGGTGGAGGAGCCGATGATGGCGGTCACCCACATCCAGAACACAGCGCCGGCGCCGCCGGCGGAGATGGCTGCCACAACGCCGACCAGATTGCCCATGCCCACGCGGGTGGCTGTGGAAACGACCAGGGCCTGGAAGGAGGAGAGGGAGCTGCTGCCATGGGAGCGCTTCTCCAGCGTGGCCCGAACCATGTCCGGAAACAGCCGGATCGGGAGAAATCTTGTCCGCACGGTAAAATAAATTCCCGTGGGGATTAAGAGAATTACCAGAAGGGACAGACCCAGGCTGCCGCCGCCCGGCAGCGGAAGCGTGATCAGATCGCCCCATAAAAATGTGTACACGGCTTCAATCAGTGCTATCATGAAATATTTCCTCCAATACATAAAATCAGCGGCTCTGTTTCTGCTTGAACCGCTCTGTAATCCAGTATATAATACAAATGAATATTTGTAAAATTGATAAAGTGACTGATGTTTATCGAAAAAATCGATAATAAAAAGCAAAACAGAGCACAGGGAGGACAGGATGGAACTGAAAAATCTCGAGAGCTTTATCTACGTGGCGGAGCTTGGCAGCTTTACGGCGGCGGCCGCCCGGCTGGGCTATACCCAATCTACCATTTCCTTCCAGATCAGGCAGCTGGAGCGGGAGCTGGGAACCCAGCTGTTTGAGCGGATCCGCCACACGGTCAGGCTGACTGCCAAGGGAAGGGAGCTTTTGAAGCTGGCCCACCAGATGATGCAGACCGCCTCTGATATCCGGAGGACGGCGGGAGAGGGAGAAAGCCTGCAGGGCACGGTGAGGATCGCCATGGCGGATTCTTTGTGTACCTGGCTGTTCTGCCGGCATCTGGCGGATTTTCATAAAAGGTATCCGCAGATTTCCCTGACGGTGGTCAGCGGCCGCACGGAGGATATGTTCCGGATGATGAACCAGAACCAGGTGGATATGGTGTATACCCTGGACGGACATATTTACGACAGCCAGTATGTGACGGTGATGGAGGCGCCGGCGGCAGTGTCCTTTATCGCCGCGGCGGACAGTGAGATCGGGAAGAAAAGACGGGTGACGGTGGAAGATTTAAAGAAGGAACCGCTGATTCTTACGGAGAAGGATATCAGCTACCGGCAGCTCCTGGACCGGCAGCTGGCCAGAACCTCCCAGGAGCTGTCGCCCTATCTGGAGGTGGCCAATACGGGGCTGATCTGCCAGCTGGTGGAGCAGGGAGCCGGGATCTCCTTCCTGCCGGATTTTGTCACCGATGCTGCGGTGGCGGCAGGCCGCGTGGCGCGTCTGCATATACCGCAGCTGAAGGTGGACATCTGGAAGCAGCTTCTCTACCACCGGGATAAATGGGTTTCGCCGGAGATGCAGGCGGTGATGGGAGAGCTGGCGGCAGCGGGGCAGTAGGGGGAAGCGTCTTCGCTCCTACTGCGGATCCTTCGGCAGGCTCTGCATATACTGATGCATGGACTCTGCCACGAGCTTGCTGTGGGCCACGGCCTCCACCACGGTGCGGGCGCCGTTTACCACATCGCCGGAGGCGAAGATGCCCGGGCGGCTGGTATGGCCTGTCTCATCGGCCACAAGAAGGCCCTTCTGGTTGGCCTCCAGTCCGGTGGTGGTGGTAACGATACGGTTCTGCGGTCCCTGGCTGATGGAGATGATCACGCTGTCTGCGGGATAGAGCTTGTCTGAGCCGGGAATTTCCGTCAGGGCGCCGTCCTCGGCCTCCTCCACATCGCGGAAGATCACGCCGTTGTCCTTGATTTCAACGGGCTTTTTGTTGTACTCAAACTGTACGCCC
>JAUNGW010000208.1:853-2370 GCA_030524245.1 Eubacteriales bacterium | reverse complement strand
TCGAACAGCCGCCTCACATCCCCCAGCCACCGGCTGATCTGGGGATTGGACGGTCCGCTTCCGGCTCCCCGCTGTCCGCCCTGCATACCAAAACCGCCGTTCTCCGTCCTGTTATAAATGGCCGCCAGCGCCTGGTCCATCAAATCCATTTCTCCGGTCAGCTCCTGGCCGCCCATGACCCCGAAACGCGCACTGCTTTCCTGGCCGAGAATCAGTCTCCATCGTTTCATACGGGTTTCTGTGTCCATACTCCGTCTCCTGCTTAAATATCAAAATCAAAGTCATCCAGACTGTCAAGAAGCTTTTTTTCTTCCGCCCCGACTGCCGCATTGACAGCCTCGCTTACCTGCTGTCCGTTTAACCCCCAGATCTCTCCCAGGTTTTCTGCAATGGCGTCCTTTTCCGCAGCGGAAAAATCGGCAAAGGCCCGCCGCAAAAACACCAGAGCACGTTTGAACTCCTCATCATCCAAAGCATCCAGATAGTCTCCCAGATTTTCCCAGAGGGATAGTCTGGCAATGAGCCCATAGCGGTTCTTCATGGCAAGTCCCTCAAACCATCCGGCCCCCAGCTCGGCAGGAACTCCCCTGGAAAGCCGCCGCCCCACTTCCAGCTTTAACCGTTCCGAATCCATGGAACCCCGCTCCAGAAGAATGGCGGCCGCAAAGCCGGAAAGCTTCGTATTGAGATCATCCCGTTCGGAAACCTCCGTAAGAGCCTTTAACCATGCCTCTCCATCCAGGAAATCATGGGCCAGAGCCGCTGCATTCAGGCTTTCCATGGCCGCTGTCATGACCTTGCTTCCATTGTCGTCGCAGACGCAGGACTGAGGTAAGAGCAGGCAGGCCCGGTAAAAAATCTGTGTTAAAATCGGAACCAGAGGGGAGGAATCCAGTCTCCGGATACTTCCGTACTGAATCACCATGGACAGCCTGTGGGCTGTGGCCGCCAGCTCATCCATGGCCGCCGCATCCACCGCCATGGCCTGCAGAGCCGCCGTTGCATAGCGGACCGCTTCCCCCATTCCGCATGTGAAGGCGTCCTCAATGACTCTGGCAATCTCTCCCATGCTGGGAGCGCTTTCCACCCGCTCTTTCATGGCAAAGGATGCCGCCTGGGCCACCGTATCGCCCTTTAATGCCGCCTCCACCAGTTCAATTTCTGCCTCCGGCGTCCATCTGGCCACCCACCGTTCCGCCCAGGTGGCATTGTCCTGGCTCACTGCCTGGGCTGTGGCAAAGCTGATGCCAAGGACGCGGAGGCGGTGCAGAAAGAATGACCGGGACAGGTCCAGAAAAGCGGCTTTTTCCGTCTTTACATTCCTGTTTTCCCGCAAATCCAGCGCCAGATCCTGGGCTGTCAGATCTCTGTATTTTTCCAGCTTCAAATCTTTAAGCTGCCTGTAAAAATCTTCCTGGATGCTGGTACGGCTGACGCCGTCCGGCAGTGCGCCGATCCTGGTTCCGATTTCCGTATCGGCCACCGCCAGATTTATGGTGGAAAAACTCCCGCCTCCC
>JAUNGW010000208.1:0-834 GCA_030524245.1 Eubacteriales bacterium | reverse complement strand
AGCCGCATCTCTCAAATCCCTGAGAGCCGGAACCGTACCGCCCCGTAATCTGGCCAGGGAATCTGCCAGCCGCACCCCTTCAATGGTCTCCGCGGAGGAAACCGGATTTCCGGCTGCTCTCTGGTACCCGGCAATCCTTGCTAAATAGCTGTACGAAGCCCTTAGCGGCTCCCCGCTCTCCAAAGCCTCCCACAAAAGAGCATAGTAGGCCGGGGCCTTGTTTCCGGCGCCGTATCCGCTTCTGGTGGACAGGCGGTAATAGGAATAGGGCATCAGCGTGTGGCTCGCTTCTGTCTTCGGAAGGGCCGCCAGCTCTGCATCCGACATGGCGCCTTTGCAATTCCACCGCTTTAAGCCCTCCACATGGTAAGCTCCGGTCACCGCCACAATGTCCTCCGGCCGGATTCCATCCCTCACTGCATCCTGAATCTGCCGCATCATATAGGCCTCCCGGACCACGGTTTCCGCCCAGTCACTTTCCTTTCCTTCGGTCATCTCCCTTAAGCTGGCGCCGAACCTGGCGGCTCCGTTCCGGTATCCGGCTATGCTTTCCGTGTGCTCCATGACCCGTTCCCAAAAGGTCTCATGACCATCCTCTCCGGCCTGTTTATCCAGCTGTTCATAGACGTTCATCCGCCCCTCTTCTCCTGCTTCAGGGGCCGCCGTACAGTCCGAAGGCAGCGCCAGAAACACCTCTGACGGCAAATCCATAAACCGGCATGGCACCCGGTTTTCATGGCACCACAACACCGCCTGGTACTCCGGAGAGTACTGGGCGAAGGGATATAAAATGGTCCGCACCGGGGCCTCCTTTGTATAGGCCAGCACCGCAAT
>JAUNGW010000037.1:14272-21040 GCA_030524245.1 Eubacteriales bacterium | reverse complement strand
CCAACGAGATCAAGAGCCGCTTCCACCGCAATTACTCCTCCACGGAGACGGAGATCGCCATCATCGAGGTGGGCGGCACCGTAGGCGACATCGAATCCCAGCCGTTTCTGGAGGCCATCCGCCAGTTCCAGCACGAGGTGGGCCACGAAAACGCCATCCTGATCCATGTCACTCTGATTCCTTATTTAAAGGCCTCCGGCGAGCTGAAAACCAAGCCCACCCAGGCCAGTGTAAAGGATCTGCAGAGCATGGGTATCTGGCCGGATATCCTTGTATGCCGCAGCGAGTACCCGTTAGACGACGGCATCCGCGGGAAAATCGCCCTTTTCTGCAACGTGCCTGCCACCCATGTGCTCCAGAACCTGGACGTGGAGGTGCTGTATGAGGCCCCCCTGGCCATGGAAAAGGAGCACCTGGCGGAGGTTGCCTGCCAGTGCCTGAATCTTCCCTGCCCGCAGCCGGAGCTTGCTGAATGGGAGGCCATGATCGACGCCTGGAAGCATCCGGAAGCTTCGGTCACCATCGCCCTGGTCGGCAAGTACGTCCAGCTCCACGATGCATACATCTCCGTGGTGGAAGCCTTAAAGCACGGCGCCGTGGCCAACCATGCAGCCGTAAATATCAGATGGATTGATTCAGAAACCGTCACGCCGGAAAATACAAAGGAGCTGTTCTCCGGCGTATCCGGCATTCTGGTGCCCGGCGGCTTCGGCTCCCGGGGAATCGACGGAAAGCTCCTTGCCATTCAGTATGCCAGAGAAAACCGGATTCCATTCCTCGGCCTGTGCCTTGGCATGCAGCTGGCCATTGTAGAATTCGCAAGACATGTGGCCGGCTTTACGGACGCCCACAGCGCGGAGCTTGATCCGTCCACCCCATATCCGGTGATTCATCTGATGCCGGATCAGAACGGAATCGAGGACATCGGCGGCACCCTGCGTCTTGGCTCCTATCCCTGCGTGCTGGATAAAACCTCCACCGCCTACCGCCTTTACGGGGAGGAGGTCATCCACGAGCGCCACCGCCACCGCTACGAGGTCAACAACGACTACCGCCCGGCGCTCACAGAGCACGGCATGAAGCTCTGCGGTATTTCCCCTGACGGACGGATTGTGGAGATGATGGAGCTGCCGGAGCATCCCTGGTTTATTGCCACCCAGGCTCATCCCGAATTAAAATCACGGCCGAACCGTCCCCATCCCTTATTCCGTGGCTTTATCGGCGCCGCCCTGGATTATCAGAGCAGGCATCAGAGCTGATCTCCCCGAGGTCTTCGCTCCGCTTCGGTCCGTGCCAAACAGTTACAATTTTTATTATTTTTTGCAGTGCCAGAAGCTTCCACTTATAAAAATATACCGCCGTCCCATACTATCCCTGAGGTGGTGATAAAACATGAAAGCATTCCCTCCTGATACGGGAGACAGCAGACAGAAGAAATCAAAGACGGATTCCGGGGATCCCTACTGCTGCGGCGAGCCGGACGAGCTGGATCTGAAGGCCTGCTCCGCCACAGACTGCACGGGACTGATTCCGTCCCTGCCCCAGTCCGATGCAGAACTGGAATCCTACGCCCAGATCTATCATTATCCGGCTGATATTTTCCAGGATTGATTTTTCTCTGATCAAAAGCGAAGGGGCTGTGAAAAAATGAGAGATCATTTTTCACAGCCCCTTTTTCATTTTCCGTAATTTCCTTTTTTTAACAGCTTCCTCAGGTAGGCAAATGCCGCCCGCTCCCCCTTATCCCTCAAAAGCATGAGAATCCGTTCCAGCTCCTCCTGGGTCTCCGGATGCATAGCTCCGCCAAGATAAGGCCGCTCCTTCTGATAATACTCCCAGGCCGCCGCGTCCGTGTAATCCTTTCCACGGTACACCCGGGAAGCGGCAATCCGGTCCATCACCATCTCCACCAGATAATTCACCGGCATCTTCACCCCGGCCAGCCCGCCGCTGGCCCTGGAAAAATCAATCCAATACTCGAAATGATGCTTATTGCGCCCTTTGTGATGCAGCCAGGCGGCCGAATATCCCTTTTCATCCCGCTCCGCCGCGTTCGGACTTCTGTCTCCCTGATAGTACCGGACTCCCGTCAGAAACTCTGTCGGGCTGTACTTGGACAGATCGTGGGTCAGTCCCTGCTTAAACAGTCCCACCCTGAAGCAGTTTTTCATTACCATCCATTTATGTTCTGTTATGGTCACAAAATGACGCCATACTTTATTTCCATGATTCATGATTTCTTTTGCCTCCCGCATTCGGTGCCTGTTGTTTTTTCCTGTGCTGAAACAGCTTCGCTATTCTTATTAGAATATCATAAAAGCCTTTCCATTTCCACTGCTTTCTAAGCCTTTCGTTTTCTGTATCATGATCCGCACTGTACTTAATTTTCTTAAGTCTTTTCCCCCGCCTGGGAAATCCGTTTGACACGTTACTTTTTCTGTGCTATTCTTAGGGCGATTGCTGGAAGCAATCTGACAATTTATTTATTTTTATCGATGTTGGAGGTATCACGATGAGCAAGGGTACAGTGAAGTGGTTCAACAACCAGAAGGGTTATGGATTTATCTGTGATGAGCAGGGCAACGATGTGTTCGTACATTACTCTGGTCTGGATATGGAGGGCTACAAGACCCTGGAAGAGGGCGCGAAGGTTGAATTCGAGGTAACCGAGGGAGCGAAGGGTCCCCAGGCTGTCCACGTAACTCTCCTGTAAGATCAGGCGCATATAAAGAAGCCGCCTTTTGTTTCCGTGTTTCAGGAAGCAGAAGACGGCTTTTTTCATATCATATTTTATTTCTGTCACAGAAGCTGCTTTAACAGCGAGGTTCCTATGGTTCCCTCCGGCATGTCCACGTCAAATATATCCGCGATGGTTGCTCCCACCGCCGCAAAGGAATCGGTTTCCGGCAGCGGTCCGCTGCCCTTCAGGGAACGGGAATAAATAAGCAGGGGCACCTGCTCTCTGGTGTGGTCCGAACCCTTAAAAACAGGATCATTTCCATGATCTGCCGTGATCATCAGCACATCATCCTCCCGCAGGACCCCGAGAAGCTCCCCCAGCTTTTCGTCAAACCGCTCCAGCTCCCGCGCATATCCCACAGGGTCTCTCCGATGGCCCCAAAGGGCGTCAAAGTCCACCAGATTCACAAAGCACAGGCCATGAAAATCCTCCCCCGCCAGTTCCGTGGTCTGCTCCATGCCGTGGACAGAGCTGTTGGAATGAAGCGCTCTCGTAATGCCGCAGCCCGCGAAAATATCATTGATCTTTCCTACGGAAATCACATCCAGGCCCTGATCCTTAAGCACGTCCAGCACTGTTCTTCCAAATGGCGGAACCGCATAATCATGGCGGTTGCTGGTCCGCTTAAACTCGCCCTTTTTCATCCCCACATAGGGACGGGCAATCACACGGCCCACCTTCCACTGATCCTCCATAGTCAGCTCCCGCGCAATTTCGCAGCAGCGGTACAGCTCCTCAAGGCCGAAGGTCTCCTCATTGCCGCAGATCTGCAGCACCGAATCCGCCGAGGTGTAGACTATCATATGTCCGGTAGCAATCTCCTCCTCCGCCAGCTCATCAAGAATCGCTGTGCCGCTGGCGCTTTTATTACCGATCACCTTATGTCCCGTCCGCTGCTCCAGCTTTGCAATCAGCTCCGGCGGGAATCCCGTCTCCGTGAAGGTGATAAACGGCTTTTCTGTTTTCAGGCCCATGAATTCCCAATGGCCGGTCATGGTATCCTTTCCCCGGCTTCGCTCGTTCATCCTCGTATAATAAGCCAGCGGATGCTCTGCCGGCTCCACCTGCTTTAAGGAATGGAGATTGGCCATCCCCAGCTTCTGCAGGTTCGGAATCCGGAAGGTATCCACGCTCTGAGAAATATGTCCCAGGGTGTCGCTTCCCTCATCGCCGTATTCTGCCGCGTCCGCAGCCGCCCCCACTCCCAGGGAGTCGATTACGATCACAAATACACGTCTGTTTTTTCCTTTCTCCATGACGTCCTCCTTTCAGCCGCTCTGTTTTAGGTTGTCCGGCCCAAAGCCCTCGGGCAGAAGCTCTTCCAGCCGGTATTCCTTCATATGCTCCTGATCCGCCGCCAGAATCACAAGGAAGGTCTCCGGACTGCAGAACTCCATCATCACCTGCCTGCAGACTCCGCACGGCGCTGTGAAGCTGCACGGTGCGCCCTGCCTTCCTCCCACAATGCAGATCGCCTCAAACTCCCGCTCCCCTTCGCTGACCGCCTTGAAAAATGCAGTCCGCTCCGCGCAGTTTGTCGGCGTGTAGGCCGCGTTTTCAATATTGCAGCCCTGATAGATACGGCCGGAGCCGGCAAGCAGCGCCGCTCCCACCTGAAAACCGGAATAGGGCGCATAGGCCCGTTCCCTGGCCTCTCTGGCCAGACGGAACAGTTCTTCTTTATCCACCTTACAGCTCACGTTCTCTCTCCTTACTTCGCCTGCGCCAGCAGAGTCTTTAACTCCTCCACCGACACCGGATAATGCTTTCCGCAGAAATGACAGTTCACCTCGATGGTCTTTCCCTCATCGATCATATCCTGCAGCTCCTTCTTTCCAACGCTGATCAGAGCCTTCTCGATCCGCGCTCTGGAGCAGTTACAGTGAAACGCCGCAGGAAGCTTGTCCAGAATCTCCAGTCCAAAATCGCCCAGAATATGCTCCAGAATCATCTCCGGCGTATTTCCTCCGTCCAGAAGCGATGTGATCGAGGTTATCTCCTTTAACCGGCTCTCCAGCTTATCCACCGCCTCATCAGAGGCTCCCGGAAGCAGCTGCAGAATAAAGCCGCCTGCCTGCCGCACCGTGTTGTCCTTATTCATCAGAACGCCAAGGGCCACGCTGGACGGAGTCTGCTCCGACAGGGCGAAGTAATAGGTCAGATCCTCAGCGATCTCACCGCTGACAAGCTCCGTCTGTCCCACATACGGATCCTTCAGTCCGATATCACGGATCACGCGGAGCATGCCCTTCCCTATGCCGCCTCCCACATCCAGCTTTCCCCTGTCATTGGGCGGAAGCATGGCCTGCGGATTCACCACATAGCCTTTGACATTTCCCCTGGAATCCGCCGTTACAGTCAGTCCGCCCAGGGGACCGTCCCCCTCGATTTTCAGAGTCAGCAGATCGTCCGCTCCCTTCATCATCACGCCCATCATGACGCCTGCCGTCAGAAGCCGTCCCAGCGCTGCCGTGGCCACCGGACTTGTATTGTGGGCGCTCCGGGCAAACTCCGCCAGTTCCCTTGTCGTAGCGGCAAAGGCACGGATCTGCCCGTTGGCCGCAGTTGCACGAATCACATAATCTGTCATAATTTTCCTCCTTCTGCTGTCCCTCCGCCTGATGCACGGGCCTTCTTCCCCTGCTCTCTGGCGATCACGTAGATCCTGCTGCTGTCCGGTTCCGGAGCATGCTCTGTAAAGGCCTCATAGACGGCAGCCAGCTCCATGCCGGCCTCCTCCACCGCCTCCCTGATCTGCTCCAGGGAATATGCCCTCTGGTAATGGGTCTCCTCATATTTCCGGAAACGGCCATCCTCCTCCCGGATGAACAGGGTCAGATCATATTCATTGACCATCTCCTCCTCATCGAAGTAGTTCTCCCAGATAAAGCTTCCCTCTTCCCGGTTTTCCGCAATGGTCTGCTCCCCCAGCTCCTCCCTGTACTTGTAAACCGTATTCAGGTCAAAAATGAAAACGCCGCCCGGATCCAGATAGTTGTTGGCCAGCCTCAGCACCTGCACCAGATCCTCATACTCCGTCAGGTAATTCATGGAATCGCAGATGCTGACAATGGCCCGCACCGTACCGTAAAGCTCAAACTCCCGCATATCCTGCTGAAGATACAAAATACCGTCCGGCTGCTCCGCCTGGCGCTCCATGGCAATCTCCAGCATCTCGCCGGATAAATCCACGCCGATCATATCGTAGCCCTCCGCTGCCAGGAGGCGGGTCAGCTTTCCCGTCCCGCAGCCCAGATCCAGCACCAGACCGTCATATATCCCCTGCGCTCTCAGCAGTCCCGTCAAATATCCGCACCACTCCTCATATGGAATATTGTCCATAAACATATCATAAACCGCGGCAAACCCTGTATACGCATCCATACTCCCGTCTCTCCTCCCGGAAAATCCCATGATTGTAATACAGCAAAAGCAGGCGCACCTTCCGTTTTGGATGCCCTGCTTTTTCTCTCTGCACAGTGACAGACACTGTCTGATTATTTATTTTTGCCGCAGCACTTTTTATACTTCTTGCCGCTTCCGCAGGGACACGGATCATTGGGGAAAATCTTCTTCTCCTTGCGGATGGTGCCGGATGCCTTCTGCTGCTTGTAGAGCTCTTTTCTTCTCTCCTCGCTTAAAATGGAATCCCACTGAGGAAGCCCGTACAGCCACTCAGCCTTCGCCTCAACCATGTTGTAATAAAGCTTCTCCGGGTCGATCTCGATCTTAACCTCAGTATCCTCCTCCATGGTGTCGATGGGATTCTCATAGCCCTTCAGGCTCTCGTTGATACCATCCAGAAAGCCGGTCATAACCAGCACCTCTGTGCCGTACTTCTCCGCCAGCTCCTTCACCGTGCCGGTGACCACCTGGGACGGATCCGAAAGAAGCTGCTCATAAATGCCCTTCTCTACGGCGAAATAACCGTTCCAGAGTCTTTCTTTCTCTTTATCATTCAGGCCGTTGCCGTATGCAAGGTTTCTCCATGTCTCCAGTAATGCCATGTGTATATCCTTCCTTTACTA
>JAUNGW010000037.1:0-14262 GCA_030524245.1 Eubacteriales bacterium | reverse complement strand
GTACGTCCCTACGCATATTCGTACCTAGTATATAACACTTCTCAGAAATTTGCAAACCTTTTTAATAGTACTGGTATTTCTTCCTGTTTGCCGCAAAAAGAACCGCCGTTACCAAAAGAGTACAGCCCTCGGCCGCCACCACCGCCAGCCAGACGCCGTTGATTCCAAGATAAACCGGCAGGATCAGCACGGCAGCCACCTGGATCACCAGAGTTCTCAGAAATGAAATCAGAGCGGACACGGCGCCGTTGTTCAGTCCGGTAAAAAAGGCGGAGGCAAAAATATTAAAGCCATTCAGCAGGAAGGACAGGCCGAAGATCCGCATCCCCCACGCAGTCATCTCCCGGAGCACCTGGTCATAGCCCACATACACCGAAGCAATGACTCCCGCCATGGTTTCCGCCAGCATCGTCATTGCAACCCCTACAAGACAGGTCAGCGTCAGGCTCTTTTTCAGCACATTCTGAAGCTCCCCCGTATTATTTGCCCCATAATTGTAACCTACGATCGGATTGCAGCCAATCGCATATCCAAAGTGGAATGCCGTAAACATGAAGCCCACGTACATAATGGCCCCATAGGCCGCCACGCCGTTTTCCGCCGCCAGATAAAGAAGCTGGTAATTATACAAAAGGCTCACCACCGCGCCGGACAAATTGGTCATCATTTCCGAGGAGCCGTTGGCACAGGACCTTACAAGATCCCTCATATCAAGCTTTGTCCTCACAAAATGCAGGCGGCTTTTATTTTTTCTGCTCATAAAATAAATGGTCGGCACAAGTCCTCCCATAATCTGGCTGAAGGCCGTAGCCAGGCCGGCGCCCCAGATGCCCAGGGGAAATACGGCTACCAGCAGAAAATCAAGCGCCGCATTGATCACCCCTGCCATAATGGAAATTCCAAGTCCCAGCCTCGGTCTCTCCGCCGTCACCAGAAAGCTCTGATATGCATTCTGCATCATAAACAGCGGATTGGCGCAGATCAGAATCCGGCCGTACAGCACACAGTCATCCACAAGATGCTCTCCCGCCCCCAAAAACACGGCAATCTGCGGCATAAACACAAAGCCGGCCGCCGAAACCGCCGCGCCGAGAACAGCCAGGACCATCATCAGCATGGTGAAGGTTTCGTCCGCCTTCTTTTCCTTTCCCTGGCCCAGCATAAAGGCCACCAGGGCGCTGCCTCCGGAGCCGAACATGAAGCCGGCGGCGCTGACCAGCTGCAAAAACGGCCAGATTAAATTCACAGCCGCAAAGGCCGTTTTTCCGGCAAAATTAGAAACAAAAAATCCGTCAATAACGGTATAAAGCGAAGTGACCACCATCATTACCACGCAGGGAAGCACAAAGCGAAGCAGCTTCCCGTAGGTAAAATGATCCGATAACTTTATCTGCATGACATTCCAACCCTTTCCTTCATATGTTTCAGCTGCCTTCGCATCAGCGAAAGCAGAAGCTCGCCCTCCTCCTGGCTGAAGGCCGAAAACGCGTCCAGCTCCGCCTGGATCAGCGGCATAATCTCCTCATCACAATACCTGCGCCCCGTCTCCGTCAGCGCAAGAATCTTCCGGTTTCCCCTGCCCTTACTGGCCTTAAGCTCCACAAAGCCCATCTGCTCCAGACGCTTCACAGCAGAATTGATGGTCTGCTTGGAATAATACCACTCCCTGCACAGCTCGCTCTGCGTCCACGGCTCCGGCGAATCGCAGATGCTGTATAAAATCCAGAACGCAGTCTCCGACAGATTCGCCTTGGCCGCCGCTTCAAAATAATAATAATCCAGCTCCTTATATAAGCGGTTGTACTCCGCCCGCCAGCCTTCTATGGTCTGCTCCCCGGAGGCTCCCTCCGGACGAGCCGTTATCTCCCGTTCTCTTTCCACGCAAATTCCTCCCACAAAAAGAATATCCGAAATCAGACTTGCATAGTATAAGTCCGATTTCGGATATTGTCAACCAGTTTTTGTTATGATCTTCTTTTTTCCCGGAGCAGCACTGCTGCAAACCCCACAAGGCCCAAAAGAGACACAAGCTCCGACAGGCGCCACTTCCGCCCTTCCTTAAAAAACACACGGATCGTACCGCTCCCGTCCAGTGGATATACTCTCACTACATTTGCATAGCCTCTCCCCACACGGAGCTCCGTGCCATCCTCATCCACCGCATGATATCCCGGATAATAAAGCACCGGCATATCAAGATATACCTGATCCATGGACGTGCCGCTTACCTTATAAGTGCAGTAGGCCGACAGCACTGTATTGCCGGAAGCTGTCACCGTCACACGTTCATCCGAAGGCTGCGCCGTTCCCAGCGTGAGGAAATCTGTGTCCGTGTCCGGATAGCGATATTCCTGGACGGAATCCTGTATGGCAGACGGAACCTGTTCCTTCCCCCAGACCTGTACCTGCCAGCCGCTCAGCCCGTCCAGATAATACTGCGAAGACACCAAAGACAGCACCAGCACAGTCATATACAGCGAAATCCTCATGCCAGCTCTGTTTCCTTCAGACTGAAGCTGTTCGCCAAGGCTGCAGAATGCATATCCTCCGGCCAAAGAAAGGACGCAGACGGCTTCCCCGATCAGCCTCCACGGAAACTGCATGTAGGACACAGTCTTCTGTATCAGAGGAACCTCCATCAGAATCCGCCAGGGAAATACAGTGCTTGTGGCTATCATCAGACACACGCCGATACAGAAGAATATGCGGACCATCTTCTCCGGTTTCTTCCTCCCCCTGATCCAGAGCAGAACAAACACCAGCATGCCGGCAAAAATACCAAGTCCCGGAGACAATGCCATGATATTGCTCATGTCCCAGCCAAGCAGCGGCGACCATCCCCCCGACTCCGGGAACAGCTTAAGAAGCACTGACCAGGGCGCCAGCCGATCCCAAAAGACCCTGCGCAGATTCCCCGTGGTAATGTCCGTCCCCATGTAATCCAGAAGAGGCACCAGAAACCAGACATTGATCAGCAATGAAAATATCAGAACCTTTCCCAGCGCAATCAGCCGTTTTTTCTCCAAAAGCCGTTTCAGGCTGCAGACTCCCACCGCCACGCACACTGCTGCTATTAACACCGTGCTGAGCATGTGGCTCTGAAAAATCCCGGTAAACGCCACAACAAGCAGATACCAGCGTTTTTCATCCCCATAGAACAATTCGTACAGACCGCACACAACCAGCGGGAAAAACATCATTGCCAGCGATTCTCCAAACGCTGCCCTGGTGTACAGATTGGACAGCCGGTACACCGACAGCACATAAAGGACAGCGCTGCAGCACGCAATTTTATCAGAGCGGAACAAAAGCCTCCCGGAATAGTACATGACCGCTGCCGACACCGCATTTATAAACAGAATGAAACAATGCACCGCCGGCACAAGAGGCATCCCCAGCATGCACAGAAGCGCGGGAAAATATAAAAACAGCTGCGGATAAAACACCGGATCCGCATACCCATAGCCCTCAAAGGCATAGCCGTTCAGCCTTACAGGAAACATCCCTGTCTTCAGTGACTCCGACACCCCCAGCAGCCGGTTCAGATGAAAGATCAGATCATGATCATAATTTGCCATATATTCTATAAACAGCGGTGTGCTGGCAAACATGACCGCCACTGTCATCATGATAATCTCCGGAAAATCCCTGCGCCTTCTGCAGGCAAAACAGACAACGCCCCCTGCCGCAGCCATCAGAACCGCAGAAAACCAGTTCCAGAAATAGCGCTCCGGGCTTTTGCCATAATTAACCGCGCGATCCTGGACAAGCTCTGTCTCAGAATATTCATTTGCACCCTCAGGCAGTGGTCCTCCCCAATCAGCAGCGCCTTCCCTCGGAATTTCCCTTTCCTGGCCATCCACCGTAAGCCTGGTCTCCGTCAGGATTCCGTCATCTCCAAAATAATAATACCTGCCGTCAATAAGATTCAATCCCCGAACCATGGCCCCCAGCTCATCAAAGAACCTCACACTGCCGTCCGAAGCCTCATACCAGCCCCGCGCCATTACGCCCTGGGGATCTATGTAGTACAAACTGCCGTTTTCCTCACGGATCCACTCATCCGCCTTCCAGCTTCCATCCTCATTCCGGTACATCCACTGTTCTTCCCATTCCGCGAATGCCGGCATACAGAAGCAAACAGCCGCAAAAATCAGGCTGAGTGCAAAAACCACAGCTGCCTTTCCCCTCATGTTTCCATCTCCTCTACCGTATGTTTTCACGCTTATATTACCAAAAAAAGCCGATATTCTCAATACTGATCTCAACAATATCAGCAGCCGCTTCCGGCGGCATCTGCTGGTCAGGATTTTTCGCGCTTGCATACACCCGCAAACCCTGATAAAATGAAATTGAAAAAGATCCCCTGCCCACCCGCCAAAGCGAATGAACAGGGGATTAAAAAGGGGAGGATAAGTATTTCTTTCTTCTTTGGTACTACTCACAGTATCTCCCTGCTGTGGAAGTTTATACATAACAGAAATAATTTTTCAAAATATTTTTAGAGATGAGGTTCAGCGCTATGAAAAATGTACTTGTAGGACAATCCGGCGGCCCTACTGCCGTAATCAACGCAAGCCTGTATGGAGTGGTGACAGAGGCCCTTTCCCATAAAGAGGATATCGGCCATGTATACGGTATGCTTCATGGAATCGAAGGGTTCCTTCAAGACAGATATATGGATATGGGCGCCGTTCTCTCTCCTGATGAGCTGGAGCTTTTAAAGCTGACCCCGGCCGCCTATTTAGGCTCCTGCCGCTACAAGCTTCCGGAGGATCTTACCTCCCCCGTTTATAAAACCATTTTTGAAAAATTTGCCGCTCTGGATATTGGATATTTCTTTTATATTGGCGGCAATGATTCTATGGACACTGTCAGCAAGCTGTCCCGGTATGCCGCCGGTACAGACAGCACAATCCGTTTTATCGGCATTCCCAAGACCATTGACAATGACCTGATTCAGACAGACCACACCCCTGGATACGGAAGCGCTGCCAAATATGTGGCCTCCACTGTCCGTGAGATTGTGCTGGATGCTACGGTATACAAGCAGAAAGCCGTCACCATCATTGAGCTTATGGGACGCCACGCCGGCTGGCTGACCGCCGCCAGCGTACTGGCCAGGAAAAATCCCCATGACAATCCCATGCTGATCTACCTGCCTGAAGCCCCCTTTGAAATGGAGCAGTTTGCCCATGATCTGCAGTCAGCTCTGGAAAAACGCAACTGTGTTATCGTCTGCGTATCCGAGGGAATCGCCGACAGAAGCGGCACCTTCATCTGCGAATACGGCGATGAAGCCGCCGTAGACAATTTCGGCCATAAAATGCTTACCGGCTGCGGCAAGGTTCTGGAGAACTTTGTCCGCAACCGGTTTGGAGTAAAGGTTCGGTCTGTAGAATTAAATGTCAGCCAGCGCTGCTCCGGCATGGTCGCGTCAAAAACCGATATCGAGGAAGCCTCCTCTGCCGGAGCTGCCGGCATAAAAGCCGCTTTAAGCGGCGAAAACGGCCGTATGATCGCCTTTGTGCGCACCTCAGCTCCTGGTGAGCCTTATCATATGGAATGCCGCACAGTAGATGTCAACGAAGTGTGCAATCAGGAAAAGCCGGTTCCCCTGGAGTGGATTACGAAGGGCGGCAGCGATATCAGTGATGATTTTGCAGAATACGCCCTGCCTCTGATTCAGGGAGAGGCCCGGCGAATAATGAAGGACGGGCTGCCGGTATATCTGTTCCGGGACGCCGACTAAATCCGCCAACAAGCCACCGGCTGATCCGGTGGCTTGTTCTGGCTTTAACTGTAATCAAGCCAGCGTCCTCACGCCTCCCGTTCCAGCCGTTTCACCGCCATACTGAATCCCAGCATTCCCACGCAGGGAACCAGCACGCAGGCCATACCGGCGCCGATCCCGGCAGTCTCTGCCACAATACCGATGATCCACGGCATCAGGATTGCGCCGCTGCTGGCGGCCGGGAGCATGATGCCCATGCTGGTCACGCTGGTCATCCGGCCGGCGCTGGCCACAGCCGTCGGATTCATACCGGCCATAGCCGCCGCAAAGGCAAACAGAAGGACGACAGCCATCGTCTGCGTCTGCGCCTGCATCATAAAGAAATAAAACACCGAGCTGCACGCCCCCATGATAATCATGGCCCGCGGAGCTTTTTTTATGGGGCAGACAAAGGCAAACATCATACGGAAAATCAGGGTGGCCGCCCACATCACCGTCACCGTATAGGTGCTTAAAACGCCGCTTAAGATTCCGCTGCCTTTAAAGTAGGTTACCATCCAGCCGGTAACGCTGACCTCCACTGCATTCTGACAGAAAATCAGTCCGGTCAGCAGCCAGAATTTCCGGCTGCGAAGGAAGGACCAGTCTGTCCTCTGCTTCTCCCCCTTGCCGCTCCCGGACATGGGAGTAGCCGCAAACGCCAGCCACAGCGTCAGGCCCAAAGCGCCCAGAAGCGCCATGGGCAGCCGGCCGGATATTATGCCGGCGGCTGAAATCAAAAACGGACACAGCAGAGCGCCGCAGGCATAGCAGCTGTGCATCAGATTCATTCCCCTTGTGCGGTCCCTGGAATTATCGCCGATCAGGATCGTGCAGGTATTGATGGTGCTTCCCTTTCCGACTCCCGCCAGAAAGAAAGCAAGCATCAGCGCCGGCACCCAGCCGGCCGCCGCCATGGCCGTATAGCCTAAAAAATACCCCGCAGTCAAAATCATCACCGTCCGCTTCATGCCAAGCTTTCCCGGCAGCGCCCCGGCGGCAAAGCCAGCCGTCAGGTTTCCGATATTCATAAGAGCAAGCAGCGTTCCCGTGGTTCCATAATCAAAGCCAATCCGCTCCTGTAAAAGGCTCACCACAATGCCGCTGGAGATCGCGCAGATCCCGCTGATAAAAAATGTGTAAAAGCCGGCATTTCTCTGCCGTCTTCCGTACTGCTGATCCATCATACATCATCCCCTGTATCTTTTATGTATTTGTATTTTCCTTCTCCGGCAGCTCCTCCACAGAAACGCCGTCATAGAAAAATTCTAAAATATCCTGGCAGCTTAAGCCGGCCTCAGCCATGCCCTGGGCTCCGTTCTGGCTCATACCCACGCCATGTCCATAGCCGCCGCCATAAATCTTAAACTGCGTCCCGTCCTCCAGCTTCTGGACAGAGATAAAGCCGCTGGGCAGAGACGCCCAGCCATCCACAGTTTTTCCATCCTTTCTGTGTATGGTCAGACTTTCATCGCCAAGCGCCGCGCGGATCGCATTCTGGCCGCTGATGGTCTTCTCCCCTTCCGTACCTGTCACAAGAAGCTTTAAGGCCACGCCGCCATTCCCCCGCTCTGTCACCCGAAGGCCGGTTACCTCTCCGACACCGCCGATATTCGCCGTCAGCACAGAGCTGTTCGTGGTCACGCTCCATCTGAAAAACGGATAGGAGGAGTCATAGGCGGAAACATCCTGGCGGCGGATAAACTCATCAAAGCTGTCATTGCTCCGCAAATCCGGTGAACCTCTTCCCGGCTGAAGCGCCACGCTCTTTAAATACGGAGATTCTGCCGGGTCGCTGCCCCATACGGCGGCATCCGCCGTCACTCCGCAGGAGGTGGAAAAATAATACGCGGACACCGGTTTCCCACCATAAAGAAGCATCTTCCCATAGGTCTGCTGCACCGCCTCCGCAGCCCGTCCGTCTGTCTCCACATTGTTGTATACCTGGAAATTGGTGCTGTCATCCACATGAGCGCCGTACTGGCTGTAGGTGTTGCTCTGCAGCTGCATATACGCATAGGTTCTTGCACAGACCGCCTGGGCCTTTAACGCCTCCAGCTCATAGCTGGTGGGCATCTCGCTGGGCACCACCTTTTTCAGATAATCCTCCAGATACAGCTCATTGATCAATACCAGCCCCTCCGGCGCTTCCACAATCTCCAGCCGTCCTCCATAGGACGGTATGCCCTGAGCGCGCTCCACAGAACGGACCTGGATCTCTCCGCCGTCTGCAGGCTCCAGAATGATCCGGCCCTGTCCCAGCTCTCCGGCCCCTGCGGTTACGGTAAACTGCTCTCCGGCATCGAGCTGCTTCTTTTTCTTGTCCTGAATCACCGTCACTGCGCCGGTTCCTGAAAAGGTCAGAGACGAATGGTACAGACTGCGGAATCCGCTGTCCATCAAAAGCACACGGATCACGTCCGCCTCCGGCTCCCTGACCATCAAAACGCCGCAGATCTTTCCTCTGGCCACCACAAATTCTTCCGTATCATAGCCCACCAAAATATCAGAAAGCTCCCTGCGCTCCACCTGTCCATAGGTCTTCAGCACCTTATACTCCGTGTCCAGAGGCACAAGTCCGTAGTCCTCAAGCTCAACGGCCTCCTCCTGTACGGAAAGCACCTTGCCGGTGATAGTGTCCGTCTTTAAGGAAACTCTGGCAATCCGGCCGTCCTCCATCTGCAGGTCAGCCATGCTGTGGATCATCTGATCCGTCTTTTTTGTTTTCCTTTTAAAGGACAGCTGCCGCTCGATATCCCCCAGATACACGGTCAGCCCCTTTTCATCTCCGTCCATGACCCAGACGTTCCGGTAAACCGTGTCCTGTCCCCGATCCTCAATCACATGAATCAGCTCATCCTCCCGCACATAGGCGCTCAGCTCGTGATCCAAAAACCGGTCCAGAGACTCTCCGGAAAAGCCCAGCCGTCCAAGACTTGTATGCGCCGTCCACGGCGGCGTTCCCGGCACATTGTCCGGAGTGCCGTAAATGGCCAGCTCCACCGTCTTTACCTGCCCATCCGGATCCTCCCGGCGAAGAACCGAATCATACAAAAGCCACCACTGCTCCTCCGGAAACGGTTTTCCGCTGTTTTTTCGGTCTGCCCGCACCAGCGCTCCCAGCTCCGGCGAGAAAGCGTCCATCATGGTTTTCGCCTCACCGTACGTCAGCGTCCCCTGGGCATGATCCTCATCAGCAGGCGTCGCCGCCTCATCCAGGAATCCATGCTCGTACAGATAATCCATATATGGCACATACCAGCCGTCCATATCCTCCGCCGAAAAATGAGAAGCTCCATACTCTGTCTTCCACTCCCGCAGCGCCTCCGGCGGCAAAACAACAAGGGCGACCGACTTTGCAGCCATCGCTCTGCTGATCCCTTCCTTCTCCGGTTCATGAAATACAATCACGAGAATCAGGACCGCTACCAGAAGCGGGATTCCGGCTACCCATCCGATTAATCCGTGTGTATTTGCTGTACCTGTTCTCCTTATTTCCCTCACTCCGTTCTGTCAATGTATTGCTTCTTCTCGTCGATATAATCCAGGTTTTCATACCGGCTGATATCCTGTGAAAGCTCCTTTTTCCCAAGCAGGAAGGTAATCAGCTCCGTGGTCAGCCGGTAAATCACCGCAAAGGTCGGCACACCGATAATCATGCCGACAAATCCAAACAGCCCTCCGAACAGCAGGATGGAAAACAGCACCCAGAAACTGGAAAGTCCCGTGGAATCCCCAAGGATCTTCGGTCCCAGAATATTCCCATCGAACTGCTGCAAAAGCAGGATCAGTCCCAGGAAAAGCAGGCACTGCAGCGGGCTCACCAGCAGAATCAGAAATGCGCTTGGAATCGCTCCGATAAACGGACCAAAAAACGGGATTACATTGGTCACGCCCACGATCACGCTGATCAAAAGCACATACGGCATCTTTGCCCAGCTCATCAGCACAAAGCACAAAATTCCGATGATCAGCGAATCCAGCAGCTTTCCGATGATAAATCCGCCGAACACACGATGCACATACCGGCACTCCTCTATCACCTTATTCGCCGCCTTCCGCGGAAATACCCCATAAATAATCATCTTCATCTGTGTCTGCAGCTTTTCCTTCATATTGAGCAGATACACCATGACGATCAGGCCGATCAGCATATCCATCATCGTATTCACCGCTGTGAAAATACCGCTGGACACACCGCTCAGAATATTGTAAATATTCGGGATCATGTCGTTGGTTACCCAGTTCTGCACATAGGATGCCGCCGTATCGTAGTAGGCCATCACATTGGCCTCCACCTCCGGATTATCTGCAAAAACGCCCTCCAGCCAGCGCTCCAGATTGACAATGCTGGCAGGAAGCGCCTCGATGATTCCGCGGATGCTCTCAATCAGCTGCGGGATCAGCATGGAAATCAGGCCTGTCACAATGGCAATCAGAACCACCAGACTGGTCACGGTGCCTGCCAGCTGTCCCATACGGCCGGCCGCCTTCTTCGACAGTCCCAGCCGTCCGGCCCCATCTGCAGTCCGCTTCCTCACCCGGTTATAGATCGGCGTCAGAAGATACGCGAACACAGCTCCATATATGATCGGCGCCAGGATCCCGTTTAAAAGGGAACCCACAGCCTTCACCTTCGTCCAGTTTATGATCACAAAAATCAATGCTGTCAAAAGGGCCATAACCACAAATGCTGTTACGCCCCAATAAATATATTTCCTGTATTTTTCCCGGTCCATGATTCTCTCCTGTCTTTATTTTTTGCCGTTTTGTATAGCTTACCATAAAAAGGCAAAAAGATAAAGCAGCGATTTCTCGCTGCTTTTCTCTTTCGTAATCCCAAAATGCCGGTCTTACTTATTGACGCCTAGCGATGCTAGGTGGGCAACCTCACGTGAACTTCTGCCTTCCACTCAACGGAGGCCTGGCATCCGCCCACAAATATTGGAATCCCTTAGTCACAAATGTAGGTTCAAAATGGGTAAGGTTGTCGAGCATTCCAGGAATTACAATCCCGTTTTCTTATGCTATGATTATACAACAGCTGTTTATGTTTTTCAAGTTCCTTTTCCTGGCACACATGTTTTTTCGATTGGAAAGGTTCCCGTATTCCCCGCCGCTCTGAACCGTTATCTTAAAACACCGCCTGCACCAGAAACATATAAAAGACGGTTCCGGCGCCGATGCTTAACAGCGAATTTCCCTTCCGCCGGTGTAAAACGGCAACTGCCGCCACTGCCAGAAGCTCGGGAAGCCCGTAGGGCGCAGCTGTCAGCCGTATCCCCTTTAAACAGTAAACGACCAGAAGCCCCATTGTCGCATAAGGAAGCGTCTTCCCAAGATACTCTATAAACGGCGGCGTACTTTTCCCCGCCGGAAACACAAGAAACGGCAGAAATCTTGTGATCACCGTTCCCAGAATCATGGCGCCCACAATCAGAACCGCCTGTACATTGTTCACGCTCATTCCGTCTGCCTCCTTGTTCTGTAATCCATACCCAGCACTGCGAAAATCACAGCCATAGCCGGGATGATAAAGGCACTGCTGCCGAAGCTCCACAGACAGAGCACCGATGCTCCCACACCGAGCACAGCCGGCATATGGCCCTCCCTCTGCTTCCACTGTTCGGTAAAGATCACCACAAACAGCGCCGTCAGAGCAAAATCAAGCCCCGTCGTGTCAAAGGCAATCAGGCTCCCGGCCACAGCCCCCAAAAAGCTTCCGGACACCCAATAGCACTGATCCAGAAACGTGATCCAGAAATACACCTTATCCTTGTCAAGTCCTGACGGGATCTGCTCATTGCAGACCGCTGAAAACGTCTCGTCTGTCAGTCCAAAAATCAAATACGCTTTTTTCCGCTTTACCTGCCCGTACTTTCCCAGCATGGAAATCCCATAAAACAGATGGCGTGCATTCAGCATCAGCGACATGAAAAGCGCCGTCAGCGGGTGCACTGCCGACGCCAGCATGGTCACCCCCAGATACTGCAGGCTTCCCGCATAAACAAAAATACTGATAAATACCGTAAGACCGATCCCATATCCATTTACATTCATCAAAATCCCGTATGCCGCGCCCAGAAACAGATATCCCACCATAATCGGAATTGTCCTGGGAAACGCATAGGCAAGCTCCCTGCTTCGCCCTTCCATCGCTGTCATCCTCCTTTGTCCTTCGCATTTCCCTTGCAATCACCGTCTTTTTCCCGTATACTGACAGACAGTGCATCTCATTTATTGTACTGTCACGGTTTTTATTTGTCAATCATTTCCGCGCCGGCAGCTGCCTTTCCGCTGACTGGGCGATATCTCAGGAGGGAGTCATGAACGGATTATCCATGCTGTATTCCACAGAAGGCGGTATCCATGCCTGCCGTCTCTGTCCGCGCATGTGCGGCGCCAACCGACAGCTGTCCCCCGGCTTCTGCCAGGCCCCGGCCGGGATTGTGGCTGCCAGAGCAGCTCTGCATCATTGGGAGGAGCCCTGTATCAGCGGAACCCGCGGCAGCGGCACGGTGTTTTTCAGCGGCTGCACGCTTCGCTGCTGCTTCTGCCAGAATTATAAAATCAGCCGGGAAACCTTCGGCAGATCCATTTCTCCAGGCCGGCTGTCTGAGATATTTCTGGAACTGCAGCAGCAGGGCGCCCACAATATCAATCTGGTAACAGCCACTCATTATCTCCCCTGGATTCTCCCCGCCCTTGACATGGTCCGCGGCCGGCTGTCCATTCCTGTCGTGTATAACTGCGGCGGCTATGAGCGCCTGGAGACTGTTCAGGCCCTGAAGGATTATGTGGATATCTGGCTTCCTGATTTAAAATACCAGGACAGCCGCCTGTCCGGCAGTCTCTCCCAGGCGCCGGATTATTTCGCGGTCGCTTCCCGGGCGATCCGTCAGATGATTGATCAGACAGGGCCGCCTGTTTTTGACCGGGACGGACTCATGAAGCGGGGCGTTATCATCCGCCATCTGGTGCTGCCCGGGCACCGGGACGATTCCATCCGCCTGCTTCAATGGATGGCTGCCGGACTGCCTGCGGACCAGTTTTATATAAGCCTTTTAAGCCAGTACACTCCTTATGAAGCAATTTCTGATTTTCCGGAGCTCAACCGCCGGATCACCAGCTATGAATACGAAAAGGTTCTGGATGCCGCCCTGGAGCTGGGCCTGGATCATGGATTTATGCAGAAAAAAAGCAGCGCCAGAGAGGAGTATACGCCGCCCTTTGAGCTGCAGGGACTGTGAGCATTCACCGCTGCCGGACATGCCGGCAGCGCGGAGAATCCCGCACAGAAGAATTCTTTTTTACATGCGAAAGAGGATACCAACGATTGACATCTTTGATATCCTCTTTCATACTTCTTCGTCCATTGGAGTTTACCTCACTTGACTTATTTATTTTAATTCCCTCTGCCTCGGTGACTTTACCAATTCTTTCCTGTCACTTTTTCATATCTTGTTATCCGGTTCTGAAATCTATCGTTCTGATTATACTTTCTCGTCATATAACCAAACCGATTCTTTTCAGTTCTTTGATAACGACTTGAGTTGGATCTCTGATTGGTGTTTTCACTTTGCAGTTCGGGATTTCCTTGTTTCCAGGCTATCCTTCTGATAGTGGAAACGAAATAACTGCTTCGGTGGACCGTACCTCCTTCTTTTAGATTTTTGAAATTCCTGCGTCTTCAGGAATTTCTTTTGAAACTTCTTTTTGAGAACTTCCTTTGTTCTCTTTTTATTTTCCGTTTCTTTTGTTGTTTTTATAATAGCAGATTATCCAGTATTTGTCAACACTTTTTTAAAATTATTTTTATGTTATCGGTTAATTTTCAAATTGTATGTAATTATTCAAAAAATTTAATTTTTCGTGGAAGACAAAAAGGGCAGAATCACAAAGATTCCACCCTTTCTCCTTCTGTTCCTGTGTCTTTCCGGTAATCCTAAAACTTCTCAAACCGCTCCACATCGGTCACAAAGATCGTTGCGCCTCCCAGCTCTACCGTCACTGGCATCATCATGTACCCGGTGGACATGGAGCCAATCCCGGGAGCCGGCATATCGCAGTTAATCCGCTGCCGCTTTCCGCAGGTTTCACGAATCAGACCGATGGCTTCATCCACCCGTTCCGCATCTGTACCTACCATCAGCGTAGCGTTGCCCTTCTTCAGGAAACCGCCTGTGGTCGCCAGTCTGGTCACACTGTAATGATGCTCGGTCAGCACATCCGTCACCCGGTTTCCATCGTCTGAGCTTACAATTGCGTATATGATTTTCATAGTCAGCACCTCCTGCATCTGCGGAGCGCCCGCGCTCCTCAGCTTTTTTATGACCGCAAGCTGTGCGCAGGCTGCGCCTGCTCCAACTTACTGACTTTTATTATACCACATTTTCCGCTTTATGCCAACGCAAAAACTTTATGCCTGCAGGCTGGTATAAGCCATTTATGATAATGTCTCAGTATACCACATATGAAAATGTCCCGGA